>JAOUOC010000087.1 GCA_029880585.1 Gammaproteobacteria bacterium | reverse complement strand
TTGATGAAACGGCTGCAAATAGATATATTTACTTGCGCCATGCATATAATATTTTAGTCAATTTGATAAATTTAAAGGGTAATTTTTCTAATATTCAATCTTTTGTAAGGATAGCTAACGAGCTTGGTGAGCGAACCCAGGCTGTGAGCGCGCTTGAATATTTGATATCACAATATGATTCTGGTGTTGTAGTTACATTTGATGAACCGTTCTTATGTGTTTCTGCAGATTATGAAATGATTGACCCGGAAGAAATGATAATGGTTTGGGTGAATGCATCTATTCTCGTTCAGTACGAGAAAAAACATGTTTTTTCATCCTATTTTTCAGAAAAATCATCTCTTAATAGACTGGATAAATTGAAAGAGATAGGATTCGCCAATTGTGAAATGGAAAGAAGGCGACAACTAATCAGGCTAAGATTTAATCTTCAACAAGAACCTGAAAATAAATTTTTTGAAGAGACTGATTGCAACCAAAATGACTGGTTTTGGTCAGGAGGAAAGCTATCTTAATTTATACTATTAAGATGGGATTTTATATCGATAACTACTAGTATATATCTATATATATTTAGCCTGTCACTTGGGGTTAGAATTCTGGAGATAGTAAAGATGAAAGCAGTAATCCTGGCTGGTGGTTTTGGAACACGCTTGGCAGAAGAAACCGATACTATTCCAAAGCCGATGATCAAAATCGGAGGCCGTCCCGTTCTTTGGCATATCATGAAAATGTATTCAGCCCACGGCATCAATGACTTTATTATTTGCTGTGGATATAAGGGATACATAATCAAGGAGTATTTCGCTAATTATTGTTTACACATGTCTGATGTGACTTTTGATATGCAAAATAATGCAATGGAGGTACATCAGAATAGCGCAGAGCCATGGAAGGTAACTCTGGTAGATACCGGTCTGAAAACCATGACGGGGGGGCGACTAAAACGTGCATTTCCATACTTGGATAAAAAAGAAGACTTCTGTTTTACTTACGGAGATGGTGTGAGTGATGTTGATATCACCAAACTTATCAAATTTCATAACAATCAAAAAACGCTTGCCACGTTGACGGCAGCCCAGCCACCGGGTCGGTTTGGAAGTTTGAACCTGAATAAAGATAAAATTTCATCTTTTGAAGAAAAGCCACAAGGAGATGGTGGCTGGATAAATGGCGGTTTTTTTGTCTTGTCACCAAAGATCATTGATTATATAGAAGATGATAAAACAACGTGGGAAAAAGAACCTCTGGAAACTCTTGCAAAGGAGGGCAATTTGTCAGCTTTTGTGCACAAGGGTTTTTGGCAGCCAATGGATACATTGAGAGATAAAATTCATCTTAATGAATTGTGGGATAGTGGAAAGGCACCTTGGAAAATCTGGTAGTGGATTCAAGCTTCTGGGAAAATAAGCGTGTCTTAATTACTGGCCATACTGGTTTCAAAGGTAGCTGGCTTTCTGTCTGGCTTCAAAAATTGGGTGCTGACGTGACGGGATATGCACACCAGCCAGAAGGTAATCCTAATATGTTTTCAGTTGCAAAAATTGAAAACGGGATTAATTCGATTATTGCTGATGTACAGGACTTAAACAGTTTAATCTCATGTATAAAAAATAGCAGACCAGAAATAATTATTCACATGGCTGCGCAGTCACTCGTTAAAACATCGTATGATGAACCTGTTGAAACTTATGCAACCAATGTGATGGGTACTGTAAATATTCTTGAAGCAGTTCGCTGTTCGCAAGGAGTTAAGTCTGTTGTTATTGTTACCAGTGATAAATGCTACCATAACCATGGATTAGAAAGAGGATATCAGGAAGATGAGCCAATGGGAGGCTATGATCCTTATTCAAGCAGTAAAGGTTGTGCCGAGCTCGTGACTTCGGCTTATCGAAATTCATATTTTAATGTTCAAGACTATTCGCAACATGGTGTAGCTGTTGCGAGCGTTCGTGCCGGTAATGTAATTGGTGGTGGTGATTGGTCAGAAAATCGATTAATTCCAGACATGATAAAGGGGTTTATGAAAAATGAGCCAGTGATGATACGTAATCCGGATGCTACACGCCCCTGGCAACATGTGCTTGAGCCACTGGAAGGTTACCTTACCTTGTCAGAGAAACTTTATATAGAGGGAGAAAAATATGCCGAGGGCTGGAATTTTGGCCCCGAAAAAGAGGATACGAAACCCGTATCATGGTTGGCGGACTCTCTTACAAAGCACTGGGGAGGAGGTGTGTCGTGGAAACAAGATGCTTCATACCACCCACATGAAGCGCATTGTTTAATGTTGGATTCTTCCAAAGCAAGAGAGCAATTAAAATGGTTACCCAGATTGCCATTAGACACAGCATTAAAATGGACAGTAGAGTGGTATAAGACATATGTCGACAATAAAAATATCCGTGAATATACCGAGTATCAGATTAGTCGTTATCAAAATAGAGAAATAGAATGAGTGTGAGTGATTGTCGTTTTTGTAGTACAAAATTAACAAATTCTTTTTGTGATCTTGGTATGTCACCGTTATCAAATTCATACCTCGACACAAGCCAACTGGATAAAATGGAACGATTTTATCCATTGCATGCCTATGTTTGTGAAAAGTGTTTTCTTGTTCAGTTACCGGAGTTTGAAAGCCCGGAAAATATTTTTAGTGACTATGCCTATTTCTCATCCTATTCAAAAAGTTGGCTAGAGCATGCAAAAGCATATGCTGAAAAAATGATAGAACGATTTGGCTTCAATGAAAATAACAAGGTTATAGAGGTGGCTAGTAATGACGGCTATCTATTACAGTATTTTCAAGAAAAAGGAATTCCTGTTCTGGGTATTGAGCCGGCAGAAAATGTAGCAAAAGTTGCACAGGACGTGGGCATTTCAACAGTAGTTAAATTCTTTGGAGCTAATACAGCAAAAGAACTTGTTAGCGAGGGAATACAGGCTGATCTATTAGCTGGAAATAATGTATTCGCACATGTGCCGGATATAAATGATTTTACAGAAGGACTCAGTATTTTGTTAAACCCTAACGGGGTCATTACCTTGGAGTTTCCACATCTCTTGCGGTTAATAGAACAAGTGCAATTTGACACTATATATCATGAGCATTTTTCATATCTTTCCTTGATCACAGTTAAAAAAATATTTGATAAATATAATCTTGTAATATTTGATGTTGATGAATTACCTACGCATGGTGGTTCTATCCGAATATATGCCTGTCATAAAAATAATAACAATCAATCTGTTTCACAGAATGTATCAATTGTTGAAGAGCGTGAAAAAAGTGCCGGTCTGGATAAAATAAAAACATATAGTGACTTTTCTGAAAGGGTAAAAAATATAAAGCGTAATATTCTTGATTCCTTGATACAAATAAAGCGGCAAGGTAAATCAATCGTGGGTTATGGTGCAGCGGCAAAAGGTAACACGCTTCTGAATTATTGTGGTATAGGCAGTGATTTTATTGATTACACTGTCGATATCAGTCCGCACAAACAAAATCACTACCTTCCCGGCACGCATATACCAATTTATCATCCAGATAAAATCAAGCAAACCAGACCGGATTATGTATTTATTCTGCCCTGGAATATAAAAAGTGAAATTCTGGAACAAACATCTTTCATACATGAATGGAACGGAAAACATATTATTCCCATACCAGAGGTTGAAGTGATTGAATGAAATTTACAGAAACCTCACTAAAAGGCGCTTTTGTTATAGAACCTGATCGTATTGAAGACGAGCGTGGTTATTTTGCACGTTCATATTGCCAATCCGAGTTCAGTAAACAGGGTATCAACCTTGATATCAAGCAATCCAATATATCCTTTAATAAAGATAAAGGCACTTTACGTGGCATGCATTATCAGGAAAAGCCACATGAGGAAGCAAAACTGGTTAGGTGCACCAGAGGTTCCATATATGATGTTATTATCGATTTGCGCCCTGATTCCGCGACATTTAAACAATGGTTTTCTGTAGAGCTTAATCAGAAAAACAACAAGATTCTGTATATCCCTGAAGGTTTTGCTCATGGGTTTCAGACATTGCAGGATAACTCGGAAGTATTCTATGAAATGTTTGAATTTTATTCTCCAGAATCTGCAAAAGGAGTCAGATGGAATGATCCTGCTTTTGATATAACATGGCCTGATAAACAATGTGTTATTTCAGAAAAAGATCGGAGTTATCCGGATTTTTCTATATGAAAAAGGTTTTAATCACTGGTGGAACAGGATTTATTGGCAGACATTGCCTGCCTTTGTTATTAGCACAAGGGTATGAAGTACATGCTACATATGCAAATAGTTATATTAAAGACTATCCTGAAGTGGCCTGGCATAAAGTTGATTTACTGGATACAAAAAGCACTAGTAAACTGGTCATGGATATTCAGGCCACTTACCTTTTACATTTTGCCTGGTTTACGACGTATGGAGAATTCTGGTCTTCACCGGAGAATCATCACTGGATGCAGGCAAGCTATTCATTAATTGAACAATTTGTTTTAAATGGAGGGCAGCGTGTAGTTGTTGCTGGCAGTTGTGCTGAATATGACTGGAAATACGGTATTTGTTCTGAACAGTTAACACCACTTGTTCCTGCCACTTTGTATGGTAGCTGTAAGCATGGTTTGCAGCTAATGCTGAATACACTGGCAAAAAAAAATCAAATAAGCTGGGCATGGGGGCGAATATTTTACCTGTACGGGCCTCACGAAAATCCGTCAAAGTTTATTCCGTATGTGATAAATACCATGCTTGAGGGTAAACCTGTTACATGTAAAGCGGGTTCAAAACTGACTGATTACATGTATGTAGAAGATGTTGCTAGTGCATTTGTGGCATTATTGGAAAGCGACTTTCAGGGGCCACTTAATATTGCTTCCGGTACGCCGGTTTATTTGAAAGACATTGTAGAGAAGATTGCTATTGAATTAGGTGATGTGAATGACGTTCATTATGAAGAAGTCAGTTTTTCAGAAGATAATCCAGCCATGCTGATTGCGGACAACCATTATTTGAAGGATATTGTTGGTTGGGAACCGCATTATGATCTTGATACAGGTTTGAAAAAAACCATTAAGTGGAAGAGGGAAAATAACTAAAAATCAAACCACCCTTATTAAAAAAGCATTTGTTCATATGTTCCTTAATATAGATTAACATTAATACAAATTTTACTTACGAGATTTAATATGAAAATTATTATAGACACAGATGAAAAATCTCTCTCAATACAGGAAGAGGGTGTAAACAAGTCAATAGATTTATATTCTGATGAGGCTTTTGAATTTCTTTCACACCAATGGGTCAAGGTGGGTTGGAACCAGAAATATCCGTATACATTTAGCTGGATGGGTAGGCCAGTCATACAATTGCCTGAAGACATGCTGAGGACTCAGGAAGTAATATACAATATTAAGCCGGATGTAATCATTGAAACAGGTGTTGCACATGGAGGGTCACTTATTTATTACGCCAGTCTATGTAAAGCAATGGAAAAGGGCCGGATAATAGGAATTGATATCGAGATTCGCCCGCATAATCGCAAAGCAATTGAAGCCCATGAATTATTCCCCTACATCACCTTAATTGAAGGCAGCTCAACTGATAGCAGTGTTGTGGAACAAGTACACTCGTTGGTAAAACCAGGCGAGACCACATTGATCATTCTTGATTCAAATCATTCAAGGCAACATGTACTGGAAGAGCTAGAGGTATATAAAGATCTGGTTTCTGCAGGCTCCTATATAGTGGCAACAGATGGTGTGATGAAATACCTTTCTGACGTACCTCGCGGTGGAGAAGATTGGGCGCAGAATAATCCAACGGAGTCTGCACATGAATTTATAAAAAACAACCCTGATTTTATCATTGAACAACCTGAGTGGGTGTTCAATGAAAGCCAGTTAGATAAAAATATTACTCACTGGCCAGATGCATGGATTAAAAGAAAATAACTTCACATAAGGCAACCATATAATGACATTACCTCGTTTTTCTATTCTTATCCCTACTCGAGAACGCCCGGACACATTCCAATATACATTAAAAACAGTAATGGCACAGGAGGGAGATGATTATGAAGTTGTGGTTGCAGATAATTGTGGGAGTCCGCGAACAAAGGAAATCGTTGATGAATATAATTCAGACAAAATAAAATATATTCGTTCAGATACCATTCTTCCTATGGCAGAAAACTGGGAAAAGGGTTTGGCTAAATGTAGTGGGGATTATATAACTATCCTAGGTGATGATGATGGATTAGTTCCAAGTACGCTTGGTTTGGCTCGAAATATGATTAATCAAACGAATGCAAAAATAATTTCCTGGAAACTTCATACTTACTGGTGGCCTGATACGATTGTGCACTGGAATCGTAATATATTGAATGTAATATTTGGTGAGAATGCTACAAGAATGGACAAAAGAAATGCTCTGGTTGCATTTTACAAAGGGCAAATCTCATTCGGTGATCTACCAATGATTTATAATAGTTTTATTCACAAAAGCTGTATTGAACAGGTGCGTCAACGTTTTGGATGCTATTTTGCCATACCACATATTCCCGATGTTTTCTCAGGCGTTGTAAACTTAACATTGGAGGGTGATTGGGTTCATGCCAACCGTCCACTTGCCATTCGAGGTAATTCCGGGAAAAGCAATGGTACTGCACAATGGGCGCGAAGTCTTGGAGCGAAGCAACGAGAGCAATATTTTCAAGAAGAGAAAACCAAACTGGAAGCTATGATTCACAAGGATCTTGTTCCATCGCCCAATTTGCAGATTATTGTTGCGAATTGCAAGATTAAATGCAAGGAGCTTCTCTTTCCGGATGATAATGAATTAATTGTAGATATCGGGCAGGTTGTTTCAGCTATTATTACGAGTCTTAACGCTGAACCGGAAGCTTATAATGAAAATCTGGCAGATGCTTTGGCATTAGCTAAAAAACATAATCTTGTTATAGATAAATCAAAGATACCGAAACACCAGCCTATAAAAAGACGCCCATTTCATGGTCCAGTAAGAAATGGTGATAATATTACTGGTGTTGTTGTTAACGGTGATCTTGCGGGGATATCTGATGTTTTTGGTGCATCTCGACTAGCTGATGCATTAATGCCGCCAATGTAGAAATCATGAAGAGGTAGATGAAATAATAGACAGAAAATTATTTTTGTCAGATTCAAAAGAGAAGCATATGGCGGAACCTGAAAATAAAAAAATCGATATCAGTATTTGCATACCAACACATAATAGATCAGATCATTTAGCCAACAATCTGGAGCATTTGTTAACATTTTCATTGATAAATTTTGAAATTATCATAGGGGATAATGCTTCTACAGATAATACTGAAAATGTAGTACAAAGATTTATAAATAAATTCTCTTCTTTTACCTATCATCGACATACTGAGAATATTGGTTTTTCAAGAAATATGGATTCAATTCTGAGGATGGCTCGAGGAGAGTATATTTATATTATTAGTGATGATGATATCCTGTTCGAAAATGCCCTGTTAGAGATGAAAAACATTCTTGATACAGTGCCTACGGCAGTTGCTATTGCTGGAAAATACCTTGAATCAATGGATTCAAAGACAGGATTTAGACAAAACTACGATAATAAAAATGTGATTATCTTTAAACAAGGTGATTTCGCACATCTCGCAAAAAACATTTTAGTCTGTGATGGGCACCCCTTCATGCGTAGGGAACTGTTTCAGCGCCATTGCATATATAATGATAGAAGTTTTTGTTTAATGCCATTATTTTTCAAATTATTATCGTTTGGCGATATTCATTTTATTCAGGAACCTGTTTTTCAGCATCTACAGAATATTGAAAGTTTATCGACTAAAATGACGGAACACTGGTTTATTGATTACACTAATGCAGATATTGAATTAGCACTTTCGGATATCATAGATATATTGCCACCAAACAGTATTGAAAAAATACGCCGCCAAATGCATCATCTGATTTACTTACATGCGGCAAGAATGGCACTATCAAAAAATGACTACAGTCTTATGTGGCATTTTTTTCGACGTTTGAAAGCAGTTGGCGGATTACCACCTGAAGACCTCATAAAGTGTGAAGCAACTTTCTTGCTGCGAGTTGTAATTGAAAGGATTTGCGTGGTAGCCAATGAGCTAGGCGTGACAACTATTCTGTTTCAGGACAACCCATTGATGCAAAAGCTGAAAGAACTTGTTCAGTCTGAAATAAAAGGTATCGTATGTAAGAGTTTTATATCTATAGATGATGATTCTGAACATCAGCTATATCTATTGCAAGTTTATGATAGAAATTTTATTTCTTTATCAGGTGTAAATAAAGTTATTGCGCTAGCTGATTTACTCGAAGCGTTACGATTAACGTCTTACCAGATAGGAGTAAATGTAGGCAATGATCAAATAAATATTTCTTACCTTGAAGAAACAGCTATTGATTTATTGAAGAAACCCTCTCTTGGCTTTCAAATAATAAATTCCCAGTATTATGCATCTGCTGAATAAAGGATAAGTGCAATGCAAAAAACCATATTAAATAATTATACCCATATAATATATATCTATAATAAAAGAGAAATACATATAACACACTGAATTAAAAGGAAAATAATATATTTTTTTTCATTGGGCCACTATGAACTGTTTTGTAAATTAATTTAATTTTATCCTAAAGATATTCTCAAGCTTGCCGAAAGAACAACCGGGAGCGGTGAATATTTCTAATACATAGAAGTATATCCGCTAGGTTCAAGCTATATCCTCTGGTGCAACCCTGCGCTGGCCCAAGCCGCGTGGGGTTTGTTGTTTTTAGGGGATTAATAGGAGAAAAATCATGCCACAAATTATTAACACTAACGTTGCGTCATTGAACGCACAGCGTAACCTGAACAGGTCGCAAGGGCAGTTAGGTGTCGCACTGGCGCGTTTGTCATCAGGTTTGCGTATTAACAGCGCGCGAGATGATGCTGCGGGCTTGGCGATTTCGGAACGATTCACTACCCAGATTCGCGGTTTGAATCAGGCGGTTCGAAATGCTAACGACGGTATCTCACTCGCACAGACAGCTGAAGGTGCATTAGGTGAAGCGGGTAACGCACTCCAACGTATTCGTGAGCTGGCTATTCAGTCTGCAAACTCAACTAACTCGGTATCTGACCGTGCGGCGCTAAACTCGGAAGCGGCACAGTTGCTTTCTGAAATTCAGCGTAACGCTGGAAC
>JAOUOC010000348.1 GCA_029880585.1 Gammaproteobacteria bacterium | reverse complement strand
AACGTACAAGAATTAATTATTAAAAATGATAAAGTCTCATTTAAATTTGGCCAGTCCACGCTTTAAAAAGCTTTCTCTCATGGGTAGTCCATTGCCAGATGATGCAACCATTTCTTCAGCAGGAGTATGTCTGGTCACTTCAGGCCAGTGACCCGGTTGAGCTTCAGCACCTTCAGCTGCAATATCCAATGGCTCATCATCTTCAATGGCTGGAATATTCAGCAATTCCATCATTTCCCAGGTTGCTTCAAGAGGAATACCATTAGGATCATAGAAATATATGGACCAAAATAAGCCATGATCAACAGCTCCGTGTACTTCAAATCCTGCAGCTTCCAGTTTGTCTTTTAGAGAAAAAAGCTCTTCCTTGCTTTCAACTGTGAATGAAACATGGTCGAAACCGACTGGTTCACTTGTTCTTACACCAGGAAATTTTGATTTCATCGGTGAAGCACCGTCATATTCAAAAAATGCTATATGTGAAGCCTGATCAGACATTCTGAAAAAGTAATGGCGGTAGCCATCATGTCCTATACCGGCAGTCAGCTGCATACCAAGAAGGTCACGGTAAAATCGTATGGTTTTGGTGAGGTCGTCTGTGATAAAGGCCAGATGATTGATACATTGTAGCGCCATAATTGAACTATCCTGTAAGAAAATGAATATGAAAAAGCAGAGTAAATGTATTCAGGCAAAGCATAAAATAAAACTTTAACAGATGAATTTCAACCTTGGCGATTGATTGGATAGTAAATTGTTCTATTTTGGTCTTACAATTTTGAATACTTGATCAATTTTCGTGTAATCCTGATATCCCATTCTGGCAAGTGGTGTGATTCTTTCAATATCAATAATGCCATCATTTAAAAATTCATCTTTAATATGGATTCCAACCACTTTTCCTGTCACAAGAACGTTCCTTAAACCACTTGAAGTAACAGGCAATTCCAGTTTGTCAAAATAAACACACTCCATTTGGATTGGCGATTGTTTAACTCCGGGTGGTTTAACAAGTCTGGATGCTGACTTGTCTAGTCCAGCCAATTCAAATTCATCAACATCAGGAGCAACTGAAGTGCTGGTTATATTCATAGCATTTTGCAGATCAGAACTAACCATATTAACGACAAACTCTCTGGTTTGTAGAATATTGTTCAGTGTGTCCTTGCCTCTGTTTTCAGGTAAACCATCTGTTGAAAACATGACCATAGGCGGATCTGTGGCTACGCCATTAAAATAACTATATGGTGCAAGATTAGCGATGCCAGCCTGACTAATAGTTGATATCCAGGCGATAGGACGTGGCACAATACAGGATTTGAAGGGATTGTGAGGCAGGTTATGCTGTTTGTCGGTTTGCCAGAACATTTTACAAGTCTTTTAGGATCAAATATGGTTTCATCTTTGCAGCCAGCCAAGAAAACTGGTTCGGCTACCTCCGGCAAAAGGTGCTACTTGTTGAACCGCATGACTTTGCGGGATCAGAAATATATTTAATGTATTAAAGGTTGGATAAAAAGCTTCAGTGACATTGCCAATTTCATCATAAAAAGCCAATCTTCCACCCCAGTTTTTATTCCAGACTTTAGTCATGCTGAACACATATGCTGCAACACGGTTATGTTTGGCGTGATTATCATCATGATCTGTCAAGAAATGACCTGGCAAGTAACAGGTTGCATAACTGTCAGATTTCGCGATTTCAGGTACGCCAGTTAATGTGCGCATAAAATCAAGAAAAGGGCTGCTGTTTACAAAATGATGCATCTGATGCATGGGATGATCCTGATCTTCATTCAGTTCAATCGCTTGCGTAATATAATATTGTAGGAAGACATATTGAAAGTTATTCTGAGCCCGCGAGTAGATGTTATTCATAAACATTTGTTTCTGTTGTGGACTCATTTTCTGAAAATCACCGATCGGACTTTCGTAAAAGTTGTTGCCATCATTATAAGCCATATACCATTTTTTATGGGTGGTTAGCAATGAGTGGAGATATTGAGCTGTTTCAGCCTGAAAAAAATTCGGGATCTGAAGTCTTCCATTTTCAATCAGCTGTCGTGAATAATATTGCGGATCTATATCCGGATTTAATTGTATATTTTTGCTCATTGAAAATCGCTTTTAATTTATTATATCAATAAAATGAAGGTGGTATTTTTCAATGATAAAGTATTTCATATCATTTGATAACATATTTTTATAATTCATATATATCTCGACAAAGTAATCCTGTTTAACGTAAACTTTTATTCATTTTTATAATTGACTTAATACTTTTTGGCAGGTTTGTATGAATTATTACGCTCGTATTCTTTTGTTTTCATCATTTTTAATATTGGCATTCTCCAAATTTTCTTTTGCTATAGAAACAAACG
>JAOUOC010000013.1 GCA_029880585.1 Gammaproteobacteria bacterium | reverse complement strand
GCAACCAGATCATTTTCACCACTGTTGACGGCGTAATATTGACCCATAATACCTTGAAGATCAGGAAACTCGTAAACCATATTAGACATCAGATCACATTTATAGAGTTGGGCTGCTCTTGTTACGAGAGCAACCTGTTCTTCGGAATCACCGAGTAAGTGAGTAATCACTTCACACAAATTGGCCACACGAACAGTTTTTTCATATATGGTGCCAAGTTTATTTTGGAACATGACAGATTTGAGTTTTTCTATATAGTCAGATAAAGGTTTTTTATTGTCCTGTTGATAGAAAAAATTAGCGTCCGCCAATCTGGGGCGAATGACTTTTTCATTTCCATTGATTACTGTTTGAGGGTTTGAACTTTCAATGTTGGATATGGTGACAAATTTTGGTAACAACTTGCCATCCTCATCAACAATATGAAAGTATTTCTGATGTTCAGCCATTGAAGAGATAAGCGCTTCAGCAGGAACAGATAGAAACTCTTCATCAAAGTTTCCAACCAGAGCAACCGGCCATTCAACCAGACAGGCTACTTCATTTAACAGATCTTGGCTGATTACAACTTTTCCACCAGATTTCTCGGTAGCCTGTTGGGCAATTGTTTGTATTTTTTGCTTTCTGAATTCAAAATCAGCTAAAACATAATTTTTTTCAAGTAATTCAGAATACAAATCAGGTTTTGTGATTGTTATAGATTGATTGGCATGAAAGCGATGTCCATAAGTGATGTTGGAAGATTGTAATCCGAACAACTCGACAGGCAAAACAGCTTCACCCGACATAGCAACAATCCAATGAACAGGACGACTAAATTGAAAAGTTTGATCTCCCCATTTCATTGCTTTGGGTACAGGTAAAGAGGAAGTTGCTTTTTCCAGAATTTCCTGGATAAGAGCTGATAACGGCAGTCCTTTTACATCAGCTACATAAGCAAGTCTTTCTCCTTTATCAGTTTGTTTTCGCTCCAATATAGAAACATCAACACCACAAGATTGAGCAAAACCGGTTGCTGCAGGTTTTGGTTTACCAGAATCATCAAAAGCAGCTGAAACTGCAGGACCCAGACGCTCAACTTTACTGTCTGTTTGCGCAGTATCAAGTTGATAAAAAATAACGGCTAATCGTCTTGGTGTTGCAAAAAAAGAGCTTTTCTCATAACACAAAGAGAAAGAAGAAAATGCGTTAATCAAATTTTGATGGAGAGAATCGGCTAAATGAACCAAAACACCAGGAGGAAGTTCTTCACAACCAAGTTCAAACAAAAAATCCTGTTTTTCCATTACTTCTTCTCCTGACAAATTGGAAAACCGAGTTTCTCTCTTGATTGGTAATAACTCTCAGCAACTGCACGAGACAAAGCTCTGACTCTTAAAATATAGGCCTGTCTTTCAGTGACCGAAATCGCATGACGAGCATCGAGCAAATTAAAAGCATGAGAAGCTTTTAAAACCATTTCATAAGCTGGAAGAGGTAAACCTTCTTCAATTAGCTTACAACTTTGTTTTTCGCAGTAATCAAAATAACCAAACAGATAATCAACATCAGCATGTTCGAAATTATAAGCTGACATTTCGACTTCATTTTGATGAAAAACATCTCGGTAAGTTACAACACCTTGAGGACCTTCTGTCCATACCAGATCAAAAATACTGTCCACACCTTGTAAGTACATGGCAATTCTTTCAAGACCGTAGGTGATTTCGCCGGTAACAGGCTTGCATTCAAGACCGCCGACCTGTTGAAAATAGGTAAACTGGGTAACTTCCATACCATTTAGCCAGACTTCCCAACCTAATCCCCAGGCACCCAGAGTTGGAGATTCCCAATTGTCTTCAACAAAGCGAATGTCATGCTCCAGTGGATCTATACCTAATAATGTCAATGACTCAAGATACAGATCCTGAATGTTTTTGGGAGAGGGTTTCAAAACCACCTGATATTGATAGTAATGTTGCAATCTATTGGGATTTTCACCATAGCGACCATCTGTTGGACGTCTGCAAGGTTGAACATAGGCTGCGCACCACGGCTCAGGGCCAATGGAACGCAAAAAAGTAGCAGAATGAAATGTGCCGGCACCAACTTCCAAATCAATTGGTTGAACAATCACACATCCCTTGGAAGACCAAAATTGTTGTAAGGTCATTATCAAGGATTGGAAGGTTTGTGGTGCAGAAGCAATACCTTTACCAGACAAAATGTTTCCCCAAAAATAAAACAGTTGCGCGATTATAACAAGCTTGAGAATTTGATCATATGGTTAATTAATTGATTTAAATCTGACTTCTATTGTTCTTGTGGCTTGCATTGGAGAGTTGACGGCACATTGTCCCTGGCTGACAATAGTATAAAAAGTATGACTATTGATGGTTGTTGCAGAACAACTGGTAATAGCCTGACAGTTTTTTAAACCTTGAGTATTAAAAATAAAGTTTTGATTTGAACAATTTCCTGGACTACCGTCAACAGGGAAAAGTTGCATAGCCTGAATATTAGCCCCTGATTCAGCAGCAGAAAAAGCCTGTTGTGAAAGAATATGGTGTGAAAGAGAAATTTGAGATTGGGAATTAAGGTTAACCAGACCAGCAGCCAGAAGAGAAACGATAATGATGATAAATAAAAGCATGACCAGACTAATACCGGTCTGACGATGATGAAAAACAGAATCATTGATTTTTCGGCTAGGGCACATTTCTTATATGAACCTCGTGAAATAATTGAAACGATTCAACACCTAGAGACTGGTTTTTAGAACGATTAAAAATTTCAAAACTCATTTGAAACAATCCGGAACGATGCAGGTTTCCAGGTTGATAGGTGAAAACTGTCCCTGATGCAGCAAGATTTTCAGCCATTAAGCTGATGCTTCCACCTGTTGGAGGAAATGGTTGACTGGCGACCATAGGATAGTTTTTATAGCTATACAATTGACCTGTATTATCGTCGAGACAAAAAGATGATGGTGAATTGGTCAAGAATATTCTATTTTGTGGTGGTAAATATTTAAATTTGTAGGGAGCCGGAAGATTAATGGTGGCAATTCCGCTATTAACCGAGAAACCGGAAAAAGCGGTGATAACACCAAGGTTGGTAGAATAAAGTTCGTTTGTTGTAATTGGCATTACGACAACATATTGAGCGGCAGAGCTGGCCACATCAAATTCAGCAACCTGAATATTATCGAGAGGTATTGCGTTATTAAAATCAATTAAAGTAGAAGCGTTTTCAACATGAATATATTCAACGCAATATATAGAACCAGAGTTTCCCACTCGAATACTTTGTGGTAGTGATTCTCTCAGGTTTCTGCTGATAATTTCAGTAATAAATTTTGTAGATGAACCAAGAGAATGTCGATCTTTTGCATCAACATAGCCTGAAACAGAAAATAAAGAAATTTTACTAAGAGAAATAGCAAGAATACCCAAAAGTAAAATTACAATAACCAGTTCAAACAAGGTGAAACCTTTGAGTTTTGATATTACAAACATCAAAAATTCCCCTTGTACTGAGAAAAAACAAAAACTTCACCTTGAGGTGCAATAATCGTTACCTGGATTTTTTTTAATGATGTAGATGGTAGAGCAAAATCAACGCCTGCATATGAAACCTGAATAGAGACCTGATAACTGGAATAGCCTTGACGCGTATTTCCGTTAGCATCAACCGGTGGTTGTTCGCTTAAATTATTAAAATCATCAACATCGTCATAGTTCGTTCTTAATTCTGAAACTTCAGGCCCCAAAATGATGCTACAAGGAAGTGATGGAAGACTATCACAACGAATTGCATTTCCAGTAGGTGAAAAATCATCATATGATTTTAAATTTATTTCCTCAAGATAGGTTTGAGCTAATTCAGCCGCTTTAAAGTGTAGGACGCTATCACTGCTTTGTTTTTGAGCATTAGAAAAGAAAGAATAAAAAACAACAATAACAATGCTGCTCAGAGCAATAGAAATAACCAGCTCAATTAATGAGTAGGCGTTACTATAAAATTGGTAAGGTCTGGCATGGTTTAACATTGATGAATGTAGCCGCTTGCCTCAAAACAAACAGAAACTGAGCTATCAGAAGAAACGGTTAAAGTTAAAGGGTTTGTTTCGCCCAGGCTTGAAAAAGCAATATCAGCTGCTGGAGAAATGAAGATATCCTGATCAAAGGTAAGAGGATAATTATACCCCGCCAAAGAAAGTGACACGCCATCAGCTTTTAAATCAACTGTGTTAGAGGTTGTGGTCAAAGAAAAACTTCTGCCAGAGTCATTCATACTTAATTCTTGAGCAAGCCTTGCAGTAGCGATTAATTGTTGAGCAACAGTATCTTGAGTATATTGACGTGATGAACTAAATTTGGAAACAGCATAAGTAGAAAGTATGGCTGTTACCGCCATTACAACAATTAATTCAAGAATAGTAAAGGCCGCACATCTGTGCGACCCGAAGCAGTTATTCAACTTATTTTTAGCAATTGGCTGGTATTGCATTGTTAATAACAACTGGAGCAGATCCTGCAGCAGCAGATTCAGCATAAGTTACAGTACAAGTTGTATAGGTTCCATAAGTAAAGGTAACAGTTGAACCATCGCTCGAAGCAATAATATCGCCTTGTAACTCAAGGGAAGCAGCCAACCCATCGGAAACCGGGGTTCCTGAGGTGCCAGCATTAGGATAGCCAAATTTGGTAGCAACAGTAGCACCTTGTACTAAAACAGAAGGTGGAGTTGCAGCGGTTTCATCTAAGGATTCTTCCCCTTCAATCAGGGATTTTGAATAAATAAGCGTAGCTGCACCGCGAACAGCACCTTCTACACCACCCATAACAGAGCTTCTGGCTTCAGCCTGAAGATCTATAAATTTAGGACCAGCAATCGCGGCCATGATTCCTAAAATAACAATCACAACAATCAACTCAATTAAAGTAAAGCCACGATTATATTTTGATATTTGGTAAACTTTGAACATTTAATATCTCCGTATAGTTTCAATACAACTTCAATTTTAAGAATAGACCAATTTCTTAAATTTCGCTGACTAGTTATTAATTTTTGATGAAAGATGAACTTTGCCGGATAAAGGGTTATAAACGATAAATTCATCAATATAAACGGGTGAGTAGTAGAAGCATGAATTGCTTTTTGATTCTGTCCAGAATTCATCTTTATTTGCAGTAGTTTGAATACGATTCCCCAGTTTGTTGAGAACAAATTGCCAGATTTCTGAACAATCAGAAGTCTTTAGTTTGTAGTTTGCAGAACGATGTTCAAATCGGGTACCAACAGGAAAACCATAATCGTTAAAATCAAGTCCTATACCGTTAGATATGATGACATTAATATGTTTTTTTTCTGCTTGAGCAAGAAATTTTATATTAGACAGCCGAATGCCATTTTGCAGAGCATAATAATTAAAATACAAGGTCTGTCTGGCAAGGTTTTGATGAATGTTTGGATCTTTAAGGTAAAAAAGATAAAAAAACAATGTCAGAGCAAAAAATAAAACAATAATATAAATAGAAAAATGTTTGAAAAAAGGCATTTATTTTCCACTGGCTTTAGATGTCAGATCCCACATGGGTAGATAAACAGCCAACATTAATATCAGGACAATAGCGCCAATAAAGACAATTAAAACGGGTTCTATATAATCAGAAAGCTTTTTCAAATCATAATCAACTTGTTCTTCATAAAACCCGGCAACTTCATCAAGCATTTCATCAAGCTGCCCGGTTTCCTCGCCAACTGCAATCATTTGTAAAACAAGAGGAGAAAACATTTTTGATCTGGTAGCTACAACCTTGATGGATTCTCCATTTTCAACGCCACTTCGCATTTCTTTTATATGAAAAGAGACCCATTTGTTATCAACAACTTCAGAAACAATATTAAGCGCATTAATTAATGGAACGCCTGAACGACTCATCATTGCAAAAGTACGTGAAAATCTGGCTAGCAAAGCCCTGTATAGTATGTTACCGAAAATCGGTATTTTGAGTTTAAATTTATCCCACCACAATTCACCTTGATTGGTTTTTATGTATTTTGAAAAACTGAAAAACCCGGCAAAAGAAGCTATCAGAATAACCACCCAGTAATTAAGAAAAAACTCACTTGAGGCCATTAGCATCCGTGTTGGTAAAGGTAGGTCGCCAGCATTGAAACTGGCAAATAACTTGCTGAATTGAGGAATAACAAAAATGTTAATCACGACAATAGCAGCAACAATAGCCATTATCACAAACAAGGGATAACGCATGGAAGACTTAATTCTTTGACGTGTTTTTTCTTCAAGTTCAAGATACGCAGCTATTTGTTTAAAAGATTCTTCAAGTTGACCGGAGTTTTCACCCACATGAATCAAGCTGATATAAAGAGTGGAAAAAATATCAGGATGTTTTGCTAAAGCGGTAGCCAGATTTGTACCAGCATTTAAATCATGAAACACTTTATCCAGTACATTTTTTAATAGAGTAGAGGTAGATGATTGTAGTAAACCATTAATGGCTCGGGTTAAAGGAACACCAGCACGAGTAAGACTGTACATTTGGCGACTGAACAAAATCAGTTCCTGAATGGGTACATGTCTGGAAACAAAAAGATGAGATATATCTTTATCAAATAGACTTTTAGTCTGATCTAACTCTTCAAGTTTTAGCGGAATAATGCCTCTGCCCAACAGAGTATCTGCTGCAGTCTGTCTGGAATTTGATTCAATTGTACCATTTAAAGCCTCACCATTTTGGCTTCTCGCGGAATATTGAAAAAAAGGCATGGTCAAATATCCTTGCTATCAATAGATTCACAGACTTTTAACACTTCTTCTACTGTGGTAACACCCTCCATTGCCAGTTTAATTGCAGAATGGCTTAGAGGTGTAAAATGCGTTGATTCACGCGCAAGATTGGCAAATAAAGAGTATTTTTTTACTCTGATTGCATCAAGCATACCTTGATCAGGAAGAAGAATTTCAAAAATAGCCGCTCTCCCGTGGTAACCGGTATTATGACAATGAGTACAGCCTTTACCGTATTTCCATTGTGTTTTGGCATCAATCTTATCGTTTTGTTTTTCGAGCCATACAAATTCATTCTCAGTTGGCGTATAAGTTTCAGAACAAAGCGGACAGATCCTTCTTACAAGTCGTTGTGCAATAATACCTCTCAAGCCGCTTGCCAAAAGATAGGATTCTGCTCCCATATCAACAAGTCTGATGGCCGCTGATAAAGTATCATTGGTATGTAGAGTTGAAAAAACCAGATGTCCGGTAACAGCAGCACGTAATGCAATCTCGACTGTCTCCTGATCACGCATTTCTCCGACAAGAATAATATCAGGATCCTGACGCAAAATAGTTCTCAAAACTCTGGCAAACGTGAGATCAATCTTGGGATTAACCTGAACCTGATTAACTCGTGATAATCGATATTCAACAGGATCTTCAATTGTAATAATTTTTTTCTCCGGCGAATTTATCTCGGATAGAGCCGCATACAAAGTGGTAGTTTTACCGCTACCGGTTGGGCCCGTTACCAGCACTAAACCATGGGGGTAAGTTAAAAGTTTTCGGATTTCTTTTATTATGACTTGATTAATGCCGGTTTGATCGAGTTTCAAAATACCGGCACTTTGATCCAGCAAGCGCATAACTACCGATTCACCGTGCTGAATAGGCATGGTAGACAAGCGAATATCGACCTCATGGTTTTTAGTATTAATTCTGAAACGTCCATCCTGAGGTTTTCTTTTTTCTGAAATATCGAGCCCGCACATTAGTTTGAGACGAAGGACCAAAGCCGGAACAATACGAGTTTCCTTGATTACCTGTTCTTGCAAAATACCATCGACTCGCATTCTTACGCGCAGAACATTTGCATCAGGTTCAATATGAATATCAGAAGCTTTAAGTCTCAACGCCTGATCAAATATACTTTGTAAAAGTTTTGCAACAGGCGCCTCCTCGCTTGAAAGATTTTCATTTAAACTGGGTAGATCAAAGGTTTCATCATCTAGCTCTTCCTGTAATTCTTCTGCAAGTGTAGAAATTTCAGAAGAGGAACTGTAAAAACTTTCGATAGAAGAAAGGATGTCGGATTCTATAGAAACACAAACTTTAACAGGTTTGGAAAGAAGGTTTTGTAATTGGTCAAACTTATCCAAATCAGTAGGGTCGGCCATTACAACCAAAAAATGATCTTCTTTTTCATCAATGACCAACGCTCTTAATCTTCTGGCGCTTATCTCTTTTAGTTTATGTACGGCTTCAGGGTTAATTTTAAACCTGAGCAAGTCAATGTACTCAATTCCCAATTGCTCAGCAAGCAACTTGAGCATACGTTTTTCATCAACATAACCAAGACTAATCAACTGCTTGCCGAGTTGAAGACCAGATTGCTTTTGTTGAAGAAGCGCATCATGCAGCTGATCAGAAGTAATAATTTTATTGTCAACCAACAGATCGCCTAGACGTATTTTTTTTAAAACCATAAAAAACCTACCAGGATTTTATTTTGTGACTGATAAATTGTTTTTGTTGTGCAGATAACATTTGATCTTGTAATGCACTTTGATAGCCAAGTTTAGCTTGTTCAGTTTGACCCAAAGATTCAAGAGAAATAGCCAGACCTAAATACCATTCACCTCTTCCATCGTAATTGGTAATAAGATATTGGTAATCTTGTACAGCTTGAGAATGAAGATTAAGTTTTTGCCTGACAATAGCTCTCATTTGTAATAGTTGTACAAGATTTGCGGATTGAGAATTAATATCCTGTAAAAGCTCGTTGGCTCTGGTGAAATTGGAGATATTAAAATAATAGGTTGTAGCAATAAGTCTATAGGGAGAAATATTGGCATATTGGTCCATCGTTAATTGTAATGCAGTTTCAGCATCATCATTATTTTCAATCAGAATGCTTAAATAATAGGCTCTTGCGTTATGAAAATCCGGATGCTTGGATAGTAAAGCTAATAGCTGTTGTTTTGTTTTTTGATAGCCTACCAAAAAATAATTGGACTGAATTTGATTTAGCTTATCGGCTAATAAGGTTTGTTTAGAAACTTGAATACCGTTTGCCTTTTCCGAATTTTTATCAGATGTTGGATTGGAAACAAAACTATTGCTTGGGCTAACAGGCTGCCTTTTGTCAGCTTTTTCGGGTAAAAGCTCTCTGGGATTTTTCTGTGTTGGAATTATCTGAGGTGTTTCATTGGTTTGAGAATTGATTTCAGATAAGTGAACATGTTGAGCTGGTTGTGTGTCTGGAAGTGAAGCAAAATAATGTCCAACTGGTTCAAACAAGGAAAATATAGATATTTCTGATGAAGATTTAGTTCGGACATCATCAGGAGCAACTATTTTGTTACTGGAAAAAAGCAAATAAACAAAAAAACAAGAAGCTAAAATGGTGAAAAACATCGTTGAAGCAGGGAAATATGATTTGTCGGCAAGTTTCCAAAAATGAAATCCCTGTTTTTTTTCCTTGTGTTGTAAATCTCTCAGGACATTGTTGATAACGCTCATAATGATCCCCAAACAGCCATTGCTGATCCGCTAACAAAAATTGCCCAAAAAATAACAAATAAGGAAAGATGATCCTGAACAAAAGTATTAACAGATTCGGTGTCTTTTGCTGCCAGCAAAATGTCTCTTGCAGTGATTTTTCGTCTGTTCTTGCCAAAACTCAAAAGTAAAGATTTGTGGCACAAAATATTAATTAGTCTAGGGACGCCTTTTGAGTATAAGCGCAGTAAAAGATGAGCAAATATGGAAATAACAATAGTACAGGATTGAGATTTTGAAAGTCTGGCATGAACATAATTCGAGATTTCACCAAGACTTAAGGGGCTCAAATGATAACTAAAAGCAATACGTTGATTTATTTGGCGTAAATGGCGTTGTTGCAATTTGATATCAAGCTCTTCCTGACCAAATAAAACAATTTGAATGAGTTTTTTTTGTTCAGTTTCGATATTAGTAAAAAGTCTGATAATTTCCAGACAAGCATCATCTATTAATTGAGCCTCATCTATCAGTAATACGACACTTTGATATTTTTTGTTTAGGCTTATCAATCTGTTTTGAATGCGCTGGCTAAGCCTGTCCTGAGTTACTGAATGCCTGATTTTAATACCAAGCTCTATGGCGAGAGAATGAAGCATTTCAATCGGAGAAAGTTTTGAGTAGGGAATGTAGGCTACAAAATATTCAGGCTCCAATTGATTTAAAAGCATACGGCAAAGCATGGTTTTACCAGAACCGACATCACCAGTAATTTTGACAATTGCCTCTCCTGATGAAATAGCAAAATTTAAAACATTTAACGCTTCAATATGGGTTTGTGATGGATGAAAAAAGTGCGTATCGGGTGTCAAACCAAAAGGCAATTGATGCATTGAATAGTGATAAAGATACATGCCTACATTGCCTTGATGCGTTGTTTGATCTGTTGTATTTGTTGGTTGTTAAATTGATCGCTTGATAAATTAGCCTTAAGCAGTATGACAAGCTCGCTTTTTATCATAGATTCGGATCGTTGTTTAAACAGGTTGCCAACAATAGGAACATCTCCAGCCAAAGGTGTTTTATTTTGGCTTTTGGAAACGCGGTTTTGCATCAAGCCACCAATCACAATAATTTGCTGGTCTTTTGCTCTGACAACACTATCTGACTCCCTGACATTGGTAAGGGCAAGCGGTAAGTTAAATTGTTCAGCACCAAGAGTAAAAGATTTTTGTTGGTCAGAAACTTCGCTCACTACAGGATGAATATGAAGAATTATGTCTCCGTTTTGATTAATTTGGGGGGTTACATCCAGTGAGATACCAGAGAAAAAAGGAGTTAGAGTAACATCCGGAGTTGTTGCTGTGCTGGTTCCGGTAACAGTTGTAGTGGAAACATCAGTAACAAAAAATTCATCGCTGCCAACTTTTATAATGGCTTTTTGATTGTTAACAGTGGAAATCCTTGGTGATGAAAGCACATGTACATCACCTTGAGTTTTAAGAAGATCAATAGCTGTATCAAAAGTTGCACCTTGATAAAGTAAAGAAAAAACACCGGCCAGAGGTGAGGCTTGTTGTGAAAGGATTTGTCCCTGTTGAGCGATAGTCAGGTTATTGGTTCCATCCCGTACACTGTAGATTTTTTGCCAGTCAATCCCTGATTGGAATCCTTCGTTTAGAGAAACCTCAATAATTTTTGCTTCCAAAGTAACCTGACGATTCAGGTTTTGCTGGGTGATGCCTAAAAAATCACGAACAACGCGTTGGGTCTTAGGTAAAGCCTTAACAATTACAACACCGGAGTGAGGACTAACAACTACCTGAGCGGTTTTTTCGCTCTGGGTAATTAATTCAAGACTTTTCTGTAATTCTTCCCAAAAGTCAGCTTTGCTTTCAGTTAAAATTTCTGAAGAATTAAATTGCAAGGCATTGTTTTGTTGTTGATTATTGCCAGCAGGATATTGTTGCTGGTTTTGTGATTGCTGGTTTTGCATGTTCATGGTTTGTCCGGCAACGCGGGTGTGGGATTTTCCCTCTCTGGATAAATTAATGTAATCAACCGGATAAATTATGGTCATGGATTCAGCGGAAGAAGCAATATAAAACATCCCCTGTTTTTCAATAGAAATGGGATAGATCCTTTCAACAGCCTTTATAACTTCGTCAATGGTTACATTTTTAAGTTGAAGAGAAATTTTCAGTTTAATTTCAGGACTGACAACCATATTATAAGAAGAGTCATTTACCAGACTGAGCAAAAAGCTTTTTGCATCCATATTGTTAACTGAAACATCAAACCTTTCCTCAGGTGTAACCGGTTCTATCTTTATCGGTGGAATCATTGAGTCAAGGATAGTTTGTTCGTTGGGTACAGTTGTTGAATCTGCATTTTCCTCAATAGCATCAACAGCCATCTGCTTGCTATCAACATCCAGATATGTTTGGCATCCGTAAAGAATAAAACCTAAAATTATTACAATATATCTGTTCATTTTTTTTGTTTCACCTTTGGTACTAATGTAAGGTAATAATTCCCTTTGTCTGATTTGAGTAAAACCCGATAGGGTTCAATTTTAACAACAAGCTGGTTTTGAAATTTATCACCAACCTGATACTTGTGATTATTAATAACGGCAATACGATTATCATGTTTAATAAAAATTGCTGTCAGCAGTTGTTTTGGTTTACTGCTTGCGGAAGATCGGGTACCAAAATTACTAGCATTAGGTGGGCGAGTAGGGTCGGCCGACATTACATTAAATGAAGGCATAGAAAAAATAAAAACAAGTATATATATATATACATACGAAAAATTAGCCACCTATCCACTCCTTGTTCAGGCTTAATGTTGAAAGCTCCAGCATGATAATAGATGATGGATACTTGTCGACCAGATATTCCAAAGAATCAAAATGAAAGCTGTGTTGCATAGATTCAAGATATAGAAGAAAATCAACAGTACTTTGATAATCACCTTCAAACTCGAGTTTTACAGGATGTTTATAAAGTTTTAGTTGTGAATTATTTTCTCCGCTGGCAAGGATAACAGGTTCCAGTTTGGTTAATGACATGAGTTTAAGGCTGGAACGATGAGAGAAAACTGATTTAATAACACTTGCCATCATTTCAGGCTGAATTAAATTAATAGTTTTTTTTCTCAGATCACTTTTTAATTCATCGAGTTCGGTTTTAACGCGATCAAGTTGAATCTGAACAGGATGATTTTTTTGCTTCAAATAATTACTGTTGAGCTGCTGGTGCGCCAAATTAAGTTGATTGATTGTATTTGTGTTTTGTAGTCTTGAATTTTCAAGTTGACGAATTTGTTTACTCTGATTAGTCATATAAAGAGAATCAAAAGTAGCAAATACTAATAGAAGCATTACAAAAGTAATGAGCAATCTTACCTTTAGAGCCAGATTATCAAAACGGAGAATTAGAGATAATAAATTATTGATCATTCACCAACCTCCCGTTGAGCAGCTCGAAAGCAACAATATGAGCCTTGTTCTCGTTGCGTTGAATAACAAATTCATCAAAATATCGTTTTAATGAGGGATATTTTTTAAGTTGATCAACATATCCAGGAATCTGTTTGCTGTCAGTTGAAGAACCGAACAGACTGACATATTCAGGCGTAAGAATAATTTTGGTAAGCCAGACAGTATCAATATTTTTTTTTGCGAGATCAGCAAGTATTTGACTGTATTTTACTCTTGATTGACCAACTGGCTGTCTTATTAGGTTTGAAATTTCACGATAATTGGTTAATTCGTTTTGCAGCGTCAAGAGCTCAGATTCCAGCTCGTTAATTTTAACTGTAATTCCCAGTTTGTTTTGTTGCTCAACAAGTTGACTTTGCAATCTTGAAATTTGTTGATTTTGAGATTCAAGTTCATAATTAAGTTGAGAAATATGTTGAGAGTCTAGCCAGATGAATAACAGCATGGATAGAGTGAAGATCGTAACAACCAAAAAAGAGAATCGGCTATCAAAGCTTAGTGGTTTTGGTTGATATTGGGGAAAATAAAAGTTTATAGACTGCATTACTTTCCCCCCCGACAGATACAACCCAATTCATAAAAACCGGCGATTGAATGAGAGTTATTATTTATATATTCAGGAATAACTGATTGGCAGGGAACATCCGTTAGTTGCTTTATCAAATTTAATAGTTTATCAGCATTTTCCTCATTGGCTTGTAGTAATAACAATTCAATGGGTCGTCGGAATAATTGGCTGACAACATAATCCAGTGTTCTTTGGGTTTCCAAAAGAAATCTTTCAGACAATTCCTCCTGTTCCTGCTCAAGGACAAATTCCTCAACCCGCTCTTGAGGAATAAAGAAATCTTTCTTATGGCGCACAAAGGCGAGTTCATTATTATAATAAAAATTGAAAACAAGCCCCTGATCATTTTCACCAACAAAGCCGATAATTTTTTGGTCATTAAAATAAGGTAATAGAGCATGGCCAATAACTAATTCCTCAATATCGATATTTTCAAGGAGTAAGGAAGTTTTATCACAAATATCAATGAGCTGCTCGATCAGATCTTTGCTAACAGTAACGGCAACAATTTGTTTGTTTTTGTTTTCAGGATGAGCCGGTTGATAATAGCTAACAAGACAAGAGTCTACAGGAATATCAATAAGATCCTTGACTTGCCACTTTAGCGCATCCATAACTTCATCGTCATTAACATCTGGCTTATCAATATTGTGAGTTTGATATAAATCATTAGCCAGTATCCATCGACAGGGATTTTTTTGAAGATGATTTTGATTGACGAATGCCATAATTTTTTGTTGAAGATCTGATATTGAAGAGTACTCAATTAGCGCTCCATGTTTTAATTCAACAGGATCACAGGTAATGTCAAAACAATGAACACGACATACACTTTCATTAATATAAAAGGTAACTAACAAAGAATTTAATTTTCTTTTAAAAACACCCATACACTAAATCTTCAAATTAAAGCAGGGGAAAGAAATGAAATGGGTCAATCCTGTCTACCCTGTCGAATGAAACCTGTTTGTAAAATCAAATAATTATTTATTTACGTCCTGCTTAAAGTGTAGTTCAGAATTAAAAAAAGGTTGAATTATTTGATTTGGTTTTAAAGAAGAGAATTTTAAGCAGGATCTTTTAACTAAATGGATAAGTCGGCTATAATGTCCCACATGTCAAATATCTTGTCATAAAGTCCAAACAGGTTTTGATAATTAAGGTCGATTTGGAGTTGTAAATACAGTTGGAGATTTTACGCGTGAAAAAAATTAGTATGTTATCAATTATTTGCACCTTTGCATTTAGTGGATATATAGCAGCAGACCATTTAGCTGGTCACAGTGTTGAAGAAAGAACCAAGCCTTCTGGTAAGGTTTATAAAGAAGGTGACGATGTTCCAGTTGCAAAGCCTGTTGTTGCAGTCAGTACAGGTGGCACTCGTTCTGGCGAAGAAATTTATAAGGCTTCTTGCGCAACTTGTCATGCAAGCGGATTGGCTGGTGCACCGGTATTGGGTGATGCTGCCGGATGGAAAGACAGAGTAGCCAATGGAAATGAAACACTTTTCCAAAATGCGATCAAAGGTTTTAATGCAATGCCGCCAATGGGTATGTGTACTGACTGTAGTGAAGATGAAATTAAGGCTACAGTAAATTATATGCTCGACAATCTGTAAAATCATATTGTTTGAGAATTGTCAGAAGCCGCTTTAAAGCGGCTTTTTGATTGAATTTTATAATTGATATTTACCAATACATCCTTATAAAGTTTATGAGGTGAGGTGAGCATTTTGAGTATTATTTTTTTCCTAAAATAGTGATTTAGGTAATACAATTTAGACATAATCGTAATTTGAGCAAAATATAGTCGGAGATCACTTGCTAATAGGGTAATTGATCACTATAATTTGCGCCGCGAAAAAGCTACTAATTGTTTTATTGGTAGCTCGATCAAACCATAGCTGAAACGGTTGTATTCTTATGGCTAACCAAATGACCACAAAAGGTCAACAACTTGCTTTTAAGATGATTTTGATTCAGGTAACCGCGGTAGCATTGGTTGCAATTATCGCTCTGATTTATGATCTTGTCGCCAGTTATTCTTTAATAATTGGCGGCTTGATTTGTGTGATACCAGCCATTTTATTTGCCTTGATGGCTTTTAAAGAAGGTGGTGCACAAAAAGCCAAAGCAGTTGTAAGAATGTTTTATGCTGCAGAGGCCATCAAGTTTATATTAACAATTGGATTGTTTATTTTAAGCTTTAAATTGATGTCAGTTAACCCTGCAATGGTAATGGCAGGATATGTTATTGCGCTGACTGCAAACTGGATATCGATAAGATTTTTTAAAAACGCTAATTATTGAAAGGTTAGTTTAAATGAGTGAAGCTGGACACGAGCTGACAAGCTCTGGTTACATAAAACACCATCTGGTTAATTTACAGGTATGTCAAACTGAAGAAGGTTGGCAATGGGATCCTGAAGTTTGTAGTGGCAAGTTCAACACAGTTCATGTTGACAGTATCGGTTTTGCTGTAGTGCTGGGTTTGATATTCAGTCTTCTTTTTCACCGAGCTGCCAAAAAAGCTACCCCTGGTGTCCCTGGAAAATTTCAGGCGTTTGTTGAATTGATTATCGAGTTTGTTAACAAAAGCGTTAAAGAAACTTTTCATGGTTCAAGTAAATTAATCGCACCTTTATCGCTAACAATATTTTGTTGGATATTTCTGATGAATTCGATGGACTGGGTACCTGTTGATCTTTTACCCTGGATTGGCACCTGGTTTGGTATAGAGTATTTAAAAGTATTACCAACGGCTGATCCCAATATTACTTTTGGTATGTCGTTGACCGTTTTTGTATTAATTATTTTTTACAGTATTAAAATCAAGGGGCCAGTCGGCTTTTTTAAAGAGTTGGCTTTCCAGCCATTTGGTAAATGGATGCTTCCTTTTAATCTTATTCTGGAAGTGGTTAGTCTGGTCGCAAGACCAGTATCATTAGCATTACGATTATTTGGTAATCTTTATGCTGGTGAGTTGTTATTCTTGCTAATTGCACTATTGTTCACAGCAGGACCTTTTGGAATTCTGGGTGGCGCTATTGCACAGTTTATCTGGGCGTGTTTCCATTTATTGGTAATACCCCTGCAAGCTTTTATATTCATGATGCTGACTATTGTTTATCTTAGTATGGCGCATGAGGATCATTAATTTAACGTTATATTTTATTATTTACACTGGAGATAAAAATGGAATCAATACTTTCATCAACCGTTTTAGGTGTGACTCTTATACTTGGTATGGGCGCACTGGGTACAGCTATCGGTTTTGGTTTGTTAGGTGGAAAGTTCTTGGAAGCTTCTGCACGTCAACCTGAGCTTGCACCAATGCTTCAAGTTAAGATGTTTCTGGTTGCTGGTCTTTTGGACGCTGTAACAATGATCGGTATCGGTATCGGTATGTGGTTTACGTTCGCGAGTCCTTATTTGGCACAATTGAACGGTTAATTAGTATTTATTATTGTTTTGATACAGGAGAAGCGGTATGAATATTAATATGACGCTCTTTTTTGAAATGATCGCTTTCGCCACATTTGTATTTTTCTGCATGAAATTTGTATGGCCTCCTTTATTGGGTGCTATAGAAGAAAGGCAGAAAAAAATAGAGGAAGGTTTGGCTGCAGCTGACAGAAGTCAAAAAGACCTTGAGTTGGCACAAAAAAATGCAGAGAAAACTATGCACGAAGCTAAAGAGAAAGCAGCTGAGCTGATTGATCAGGCTAAAAAGCGTCATGCAGAAATTGTCGATGCCGCAAAAGATGATGCCAGAGCAGAAGCTGATAAAATTAAAGCTGGTGCTCAGGCAGAAATTGAGCAAGAAGTTCATCGTGCACGTGAGGAACTTCGTAAGCAGGTATCATTGTTGGCTGTTGCTGGTGCAGAAAAGATTCTTCAAAAGAGTATCGATGCTTCAGCACATTCAGATATTCTTGATAATCTGGTTGCTGAATTGTAATTGGAGTATAAGGTAGCATCATGGCTGAATTAACAACATTAGCAAGACCTTACGCCAAAGCAGCATTTGAGCATGCCTTGCAGGCAAAGAAGTTGCCAATATGGTCAGAAATGCTGGATTTTGCAGTTCAGGTGATTGGCGATGAGTCAATGTCACAATTATTGACAAGTCCGCATTTTGGCAAAGAAGAGCAAGGTGAAGCAATGGTTCAAGTCTGTAAAGACAGATTTGAAGAAGATGGTATTAACTTTATTAAAGTTTTGGCTCAAAACGGTCGACTGTTGGCACTGCCAGAGATAGAAAGGCTTTTTAACTTTTTGAGAAGAGAATTCGAAAAAACAGTTAAAGCCTCTGTAACTTCAGCGTCAGAGTTGAATGACAAGCAGATCAAACAGCTTAAAGAAAAGCTTGCTGCCAAATTAGGTAGAGAAGTTGAAATCAGTGTTGAAGTTGATGCTGATTTGTTGGGTGGCTTGGTTATTCAGGCAGAAGATTTGGTCATTGATGGCTCGGTTCGCGGTAGGCTAACCAAGTTATCTGATACTTTAAACATATAGATTTTTGAATTAAAAAGGAACAGAGCATGAGTATGCAACTGAATCCATCAGAAATAAGCGAACTGATCAGACAGCGTATTAATAATTTTGAGGTTGTCTCCGAAGCGCGAAATGAAGGTACTATCGTTAGTGTTTCTGACGGTATATTGAAAATACATGGTCTTGCAGAAGTTATGCAAGGTGAGATGATTGAACTTCCTGGCGGAAAGTACGGTCTGGCATTGAATCTTGAAAGAGATTCTGTCGGAGCAGTTGTACTGGGTGATTATTCTGACATTGTTGAAGGTCAGAAAGCAAAATGTACAGGTCGTATTCTTGAGGTACCAACTGGCGACTGTATGTTAGGTCGTGTTGTTGATGCGTTAGGTAACCCGATTGATGGCAAGGGCCCAATAGAGAATGCTATTAATTCTCCAGTGGAAAAAGTTGCTCCTGGAGTAATTGCCCGCCAATCAGTTGATCAACCGGTACAAACAGGTTACAAATCAGTTGACTCTATGATTCCAATCGGGCGTGGACAACGTGAGTTGGTTATCGGTGACCGTCAAACAGGTAAGACGGCTTTGGCTATTGATGCCATTATTAACCAAAAAGGCACTGGCATTAAATGTGTGTATGTTGCTGTTGGTCAAAAAGCATCAACTATTGCTAATATTGTAAGAAAACTTGAAGAGCATGGCGCAATGGCTCATACCATTGTTGTTGCTGCATCTGCTTCAGATTCTGCTGCGCTACAATACATCGCGCCTTTTTCTGGTTGTACTATGGGTGAATACTTCAGAGATATTGGAGAAGACGCTTTAATCGTATATGATGATTTGACCAAGCAAGCCTGGGCTTATCGTCAAATTTCCTTGCTACTTCGTCGTCCTCCTGGTCGTGAAGCTTATCCTGGTGACGTATTCTATTTGCATTCGCGTTTGCTTGAGAGAGCTGCAAGAATCAATGCTGAGTATGTTGAGAAAATTACAGATGGAAAAGTTAAAGGAAAAACAGGCTCCTTGACAGCATTACCAATTATTGAAACTCAGGCTGGTGACGTATCTGCGTTTGTACCAACCAACGTTATCTCCATTACAGACGGTCAGATCTTCCTTGAGACTGATTTGTTTAATGCGGGTATCAGACCTGCGGTAAATGCCGGTCTTTCAGTTTCTCGTGTTGGTGGTTCTGCTCAAACCAAAATCATCCGAAAATTGGGTGGTGGTGTTCGTTTGGCTTTGGCTCAATATCGTGAATTGGCAGCGTTTGCCCAGTTTGCATCTGATTTGGATGATGCAACAAGAGAGCAATTGGAGCATGGGCAAAGAGTTACCGAGTTGATGAAGCAAAATCAATATGCACCTATGTCAGTCGCTCAGATGGCAGTTGCATTATTCGCTGCAGAAAAAGGCCATTTGAAAGATGTTGAATTAAACAAGGTTCAGGATTTTGAAGCTGCACTGCAAGACTATATGGCAAGCAATGAATCAGCGTTGATGGATAAAATCAATGCATCAGGCAAATACGATGATGAAGTTGAATCAGCGTTAGAAGCCGCTTTGACCAAGTTTAAAGATTCTGCAACTTGGTAAGTAATATATCCGCCTGAATATTCAGGCGGTTTGATTAACCAGATTATCGGGAACTGACTATGGCGGTCGGAAAAGAGATTCGAACCAAAATTGGAAGTATTAAAAATACCCAAAAGATAACCAGTGCGATGGAAATGGTTGCTGCAAGTAAAATGCGTAAAGCACAAGATCGCATGGAAGCAACCAAGCCTTATTCGCAAAAGATCCGTAAGGTGATTGGTCATCTCGCTATGGGTAATACTGAATATAAACATCCTTATATTATTGAGCGTGAAGTTAGCAGAGTTGGCTTTATTGTCATTTCAACTGACAGAGGTTTATGTGGTGGTTTAAATACCAACATGTTCAAAGATGCCCTGAAATCTATGAAGCAATGGCAGGATAAGGATGTTGAAATTGATCTTTGTCTGATCGGAAGTAAAGCAGGTGCCTTCTTTTCACGTTTTGGTGGTAATGTCGTTGCCAGAAAAACGCATATTGGTGATGCGCCAACAGTAACCGATTTGATAGGTACTGTTAAGGTGATGTTAGATGCTTTTGATGAAGGAAGAATTGACCGTTTGTTTCTGGTGCACAATGAATTCGTCAATACAATGACGCAATCACCAAGAGTTCATCAATTGTTACCAGTTGAAAAAGACGACGATGATGATTTGAAACATCATTGGGATTACATTTACGAGCCAGATGCAAAAGAGCTGCTGGATGTTCTTTTGGTTCGCTACATTGAATCGCTAGTTTATCAGGGCGTTGTTGATAATATTGCCTGTGAGCAAGCTTCCAGAATGGTAGCCATGAAAGCTGCAACTGATAATGCTGGTGACATTATTGATGATCTGCAATTGATTTACAATAAAGCAAGACAAGCAGCCATTACACAAGAAATTTCCGAGATTATCGGTGGTGCAGCTGCAGTTTAGGTTTACGAGTCTGGTTGTTAAAGCAACTGGTGTTTAAGAATTTTGAGATTATATTAATTAGAGGAACAAACAATGAGTAACGGTAGCATTGTTGAAATTATAGGCGCTGTCATAGACGTGGAATTTCCACGTACAGATGTTCCAAAAGTACATGATGCTTTGGATATTGAAGGCAGTGAATTGGTACTAGAGGTTCAACAGCAATTAGGTGATGGTGTTGTAAGATGTATTGCCATGGGTTCGTCTGAAGGTATGAGACGTGGTATGAAAGTTACCAACACAGGTGCTCCTATTTCAGTTCCCGTCGGTCAGGAAACATTGGGTCGCATTATGGATGTGTTGGGTAATCCGATTGATGAGAAAGGACCGATTGGCGAAAAAGAGCGTATGTCTATTCACCGTAAGGCGCCGAGCTACGAAGAGCAGGCAGCTACCAATGAATTGTTGGAAACCGGTATCAAGGTAATTGATTTGGTTTGTCCGTTTGCCAAAGGTGGTAAAGTAGGTTTGTTTGGTGGTGCCGGTGTAGGTAAAACCGTAAACATGATGGAATTAATTCGTAACATCGCGACAGAACATAGTGGTTTCTCTGTATTCGCAGGTGTAGGCGAAAGAACAAGGGAAGGAAATGACTTTTATCATGAGATGACTGAGTCAAACGTAATTGACAAGGTATCTCTGGTTTATGGTCAGATGAATGAGCCACCCGGAAACAGACTTCGTGTTGCATTAACCGGTTTGACAATGGCAGAGAAATTCCGTGACGAAGGTCGTGATGTACTTCTGTTTATTGATAATATCTATCGTTATACCTTGGCAGGTACTGAAGTATCAGCATTGTTGGGTCGTATGCCTTCTGCGGTAGGTTACCAGCCAACATTGGCAGAAGAGATGGGCGCATTACAAGAGCGTATTACTTCAACCAAAACCGGTTCTATCACTTCTGTTCAGGCAGTATATGTACCAGCTGACGATTTGACAGACCCTTCACCAGCAACAACATTTGCTCATCTGGATGCAACAGTTGTACTTTCGCGTCAAATCGCGGAATTGGGTATTTATCCTGCAGTTGACCCATTAGATTCAACTTCAAGACAGTTGGATCCTCTGGTTATTGGTCAGGAGCATTATGATGTTGCCCGTGGCGTTCAATCTGTATTGCAACGTTACAAAGAGCTGAAAGATATCATCGCAATTTTGGGTATGGATGAGCTGTCAGAAGATGACAAATTGACAGTTTCTCGTGCCAGAAAGATCCAAAGATTCCTTTCACAGCCTTTCTTTGTTGCAGAGGTCTTCACAGGTTCTCCTGGTAAATACGTTTCATTGAAAGACACTATTTCAGGATTTAAAGGTATTCTGGAAGGTGAGTATGACCACTTGCCTGAGCAGGCATTCTATATGGTTGGTACCATTGAAGAAGTTGTTGAGAAAGCCAAGAAGCAGTAGGTTTTACTGGAGATAAACTATGTATACATTTCAACTTGATATTGTCAGTGCAGAAAAATCAATTTTTTCTGGTTCTGTCAAATCAATGGTTGTTAGAGGTGAGTTGGGTGAAATGGGTATAGCACCTGGCCACGCGCCTTTGTTAACTTCATTAAAACCGGGTTCAGTAAGATTGATTGATAATAATGATCAGGAATCTCATTATTATGTTTCAGGTGGAATGTTGGAGATCCAACCGCATACAACTACCATTTTGGCAGATACAGCTGTACGAGCAGAAGATGTAGATGAGGCAGCAGCTATTGAAGCTAAAGAAGCGGCTGAAGCAGCAATGGCAGATCAAAACTCTGAAATTGAATATTCAAGAGCAGCTGCAGAATTGGCAGAGGCTGTTGCGCAGTTGAGAACATTACAATCAATTCGTAAGAAGGCCGGCAAATAATTTATCTTTTGCCAAAGATTCAAGAGGCGTCGTTTGACGCCTTTTTTATCGATAGATTTAGACAGTTTTAATTATACAAATCAAGTGGTTACATTAATAATAATTAATAGTGTACAATGAACATTCGTTTCAATAAAGGATAGCCAAGTGAATATAGAAGTAATAATTTTGGCAGCTGGAAAAGGCAGCAGGATGAAGTCTGATCTGCCGAAAGTTTTGCATGAACTGTCTGGCAAGTCACTCGCTCAACATGTGGTAGATACATGTCAAACGTTAGGCGCCAAAAATAGTCATATTATAGTTGGTCATGGTGCTGAACAGGTGAAGCAGACACTTACCAGCAATAAAATGAACCTAAACTTCATCCATCAGAAAGAGCAATTGGGAACCGGTCATGCTGTAAAAATGGCTAATGATGATCTGGCAGATGATTGTACAACTCTGATTCTTTATGGCGATGTTCCGTTAATACACCATGATACATTATCCCAGCTGGTTGAATTTCAACAGGAAAACCGGAACGGCATCACTATGATTTCATGCTTGTTAGAAAACCCGACTGGTTACGGTCGTATTATCAGAAACAAAAATAATGAAGTGATTGGAATTGTTGAACAAAAAGATGCAACTGAAGAGCAGCTTAAAATTAATGAAATAAACACCGGAATTCTTTGTTGCAATTCAACTAATCTTAAAAAGTGGGTTAATCAGCTGAATAATAACAACGCACAAGGCGAGTATTACCTGACAGATATCATAGCAATGGCTAAATCTGAAGGTGGATCAGTGATAGCTGTTCAACCCGAAAATCTTTATGAAGTTGAAGGCATTAATACATTAAGTCAATTGGCAAAACTGGAGCGTATCTGGCAGTTGAGTCTTGCAGAAGAATTGATGGCAAATGGTGTTATTATAAAAGATCCGGCAAGATTTGATTTGCGAGGATATATAACCTGTGAAAATGATGTTGTTATTGATATCAATTGTATTATTGAAGGTACGGTCATTATAAAAAGAGGCGCAAAAATAGGTCCAAACGTCTTTTTGAAAAATTGTAAAATCGGTGAAAATACTGAAATTAAAGCTAATAGTGTAATTGAAGATGCAGAAGTTAAAAATGATTGTAAAGTGGGGCCATTCGCAAGATTAAGACCGGGCGCTATTTTAGAAGATGAAGCACAAGTTGGAAACTTTGTTGAGATTAAGAAGTCTATCTTGGGCAAAGGATCAAAAGCGAGTCATCTTGCCTATCTTGGTGATAGCGAAATAGGCTCAAATGTTAATGTTGGCGCTGGTGTGATTACCTGTAATTATGATGGTGCCAATAAGTATAAAACAATTATTGAAGATGGTGCATTTATTGGATCGGATTCACAGTTGGTTGCTCCGGTTACAATTGGTAAAAATGTGACTGTTGCAGCTGGTACGACTGTAACTAAAGATGTAGCTGATGGGATGTTGTGCATCAGTCGTAGTAAACAAAAAGAGATTGCTGGTTGGAAAAGACCGGTAAAAAATAAAAAAGCGGAGTAAGGTATGTGCGGAATTGTTGGAGCTGTTGCACAAAGAAATATTGTTGAAATTCTTGTAGAAGGTCTAAAACGACTGGAGTATAGAGGTTATGATTCTGCAGGTGTTGCAGTCAAACAGGACAATGAGATAAAAAGAACCAGAAAAGTAGGTAAAGTATCTGAATTGGTTGGAGCCTTAAAAGCTGAGCCCATTGATGGTTTTAGTGGAATTGCTCATACCCGATGGGCTACACATGGTGAGCCAACAGAAGATAATGCACATCCACATTTTTCTAATGACAAAATTGCTGTTGTACACAATGGCATTATTGAAAACCATGAGCCATTAAGAGAAGCATTAATCAAAGAAGGCTATCAATTTTCATCAGAGACAGATTCCGAAGTGATTGCTCACTTAATAGAAAAGGAAAGAAAAACAAGTAGTAGTCTTATGGAAGCAGTACTGAGTGCGGTTAAGCAATTAGATGGTGCGTATGGTACTGTCGTCATGTCAATGGATGACCCTGATGAATTGGTAGTCGCTCGCTCAGGAAGTCCTTTAGTAGTAGGAAAAGGGATTGGTGAGATGTTTATTGCATCTGATCAGCTTGCGCTTTTACCAGTAACTAGAGAGTTTATCTTTCTTGAAGAAGGAGAAGTTGCTTCAATAGGTTTGAGAGATGTCAAAATTATTGATAGAAATGGCAACGCAGTAGAAAGAGAGTTTGAAGAATCAACCATACAACATGATGCTGGCGATAAAGGCACTTATAAACACTTTATGCTGAAAGAAATCTTTGAGCAACCATCAGCAATTACCAATACGCTTGAAGGTCGTTTAAACGAAGAATCGGTAATAATTGAATCATTTGGAAACAGAGCGCCTGAACTTCTTAAAAAAATTCAAGCAGTCCAAATAGTGGCTTGCGGTACCAGTTATCATGCTGCAATGGTAGCTAAATACTGGATTGAATCTATAGCCAACATTCCTTGTCTGGTTGAAATTGCAAGTGAATACAGATACAGAAAAAGCGTTGTTCTTCCCAATGCATTATTTATAACAATATCCCAGTCAGGTGAAACTGCAGATACATTAGCAGCATTACGGCTCGGCAAGGAAAAAGGGTTTCTTGCCAGTTTAACCATTTGTAATGTACCTGGTTCTTCTTTGGTACGTGAGTCTGATATGGCTTTTATGACAAGAGCTGGAGCAGAAATAGGCGTGGCATCAACCAAAGCCTTTACGACTCAATTAACTGGTTTGTTGATGCTGGCAACTGCGATAGCACAGGCTCAGGAAAGTATAAGTAAAGAGGATATTGCTTCAATTGTTGAGGAGCTAAAGCATATCCCTGGCCAGACAACTCAAATATTAGAGCTAGCCAAAAGAATAGAATTAGATGCTGAAGATTTTGTGGAGAAATCACATTGTCTTTTTCTTGGTAGAGGTGATTTATACCCGATAGCAATGGAAGGTGCTCTCAAATTAAAAGAAATTTCCTATATTCATGCAGAAGCCTATGCTGCTGGAGAGTTAAAGCATGGGCCCTTAGCATTGATAGATCACGAAATGCCAATTGTAGTGGTTGCAAATAATGATGATTTGATTGAAAAATTAAAATCTAATATGGAAGAAGTAAGGGCCAGAGGTGGACAAATTTACGTTTATGCTGATGAGAAATGCGATATTAAAGGATCAGATAATTTGAAAGTTGTGAAATGCCAATCAGGTGGTAATTATACATCGGCAATTATTTTGACTATACCGTTACAACTGTTATCCTATTACGTTGCTGTTATGAGAGGAACTGATGTTGACCAGCCAAGAAATCTGGCCAAATCAGTAACTGTTGAATAATATTCAGAGGTTGATATGAGAATTTTAAAAATCGTTTTTACATTGGTGGTAACACTTTCTTCAGCATGGATAAACGCTGCTGATGAATATCTAGAGGGTGTACATTATAGAATTATAGGCCCCGAGCTGGACAATAAACCAATGGTTGAGGAATTTTTCAATTATGGTTGTGGTGCCTGCTACAACTATGAATCATTTGTAGCCAAATTAAAAAGTAAGACACCAGGACTAGAATTTAAACTTATCCCTGTCGAGTTAAACCCCTCCTGGAGCGTATATGTAAAAGCCTATTTGGTAGCAGAAAAAATGGGGATTCTTGATAAAACCCATGATAAGTTGTTTCATCGCATTCATGTAAAAAGAAATTACCTAAACTCCGATGATGAGCTTAAACAATTTTTCCTTGAAGCTGGCGCTAATGAAAAAGAGTTTGATGATTTAATCAAATCATACTGGTTGAAGACACAAATGAGAGTTGCAAAACAAACAGCTTTAAAAAGCAAGGTAACAAGCACGCCTACATTTGTTGTAAATAAAAGATATTTGCTGTTGAATCAGGGTTTTAAAAGTATAGAAGAAATGGAAAAAGCCATAATCAATTTATCAGGCATCAATAAAAAATAATAATGATTATTATAAACCAAGCATAATGATTGTTTAATATCTATGAGTAAGAAAGCCCAGTTTCAAATGATAAAGTGCTTTATCTTTGTGGGCTTGCTTCGTATCAGTCAATTATTGCCTTATTCAGGAAGAAGCATGCTGGCAAGCTGGATTGCCAAAAAAAGGCTGGAAGGCAAATCAAAAAGTGTAAAAACTATTCAGAAAAATCTTCAATTGTGTTATCCGCAAATTACTGAGGCGCATGTTGATAGTACTACGTATGAGGTATTAAAGTCGTACGCGATGTTATTATTAGAGATGGGGATAGCCTGGTTTGGAAGTAAGAAAAAAACAATAAAATTGATTCACAAGGTTGAGGGTATAGAAAAACTTAACAAGCTTTATGAAAGTAAAAAACCCGTCATCATAGCAGTTCCACACATAGGTAATTGGGAAATTTTATGGAATTATTTGCAAATAAATTTTGAAACAACAGGAATGTACAGTAAAGACCGCAATATTTATTTTGACAAGATTGTAACAAAAGCCAGAACTCGTTTTGGGGGAATGTTATATGCGACTGACCCAAGAGGATTGAGGGGCTTGCTTAAATCATTGAAGCAAGGATCTGTTTTAATGATATTACCTGATCGAGCTCCAATAAAAGGATCGGGTAGCTACAGTGAAATTTTTGGACAATCAGTTTATACCATGACTTTATTGCATAAAATTTTACAAAAAAGTGGCGCTAGATTATTGTTTGCAGATTGCATTAGAAATAAAAATAAAGGGTTTAACATAAGAATAGAAGATAGTAATGAAATAGAATCTATTACA
>JAOUOC010000347.1 GCA_029880585.1 Gammaproteobacteria bacterium | reverse complement strand
ACTAGACGGAACTGATGCAGTCATGTTGTCTGCTGAAACAGCCACAGGCCCACATCCGGTTAAAGTAGTTGAAGCCATGTCTCGCGTATGTGTAGGAGCTGAAAAACAGGCTATTACTCAGGTTTCCGGCCATAGAACCGAACTGCAATGGTCTAACATAGATGAAACTATTGCCATGAGCGCAATGTACGCCGCTAATCATTTACCTGGTATTAAAGCCATCGTGAGTCTGACCGAATCCGGCTCTACCCCACTTTTAATGTCGCGTATCAGAAGCGGAATTCCCATTTACGCATTAACAAGACTGGAAACAACCAAACGCAAAATGGCGCTCTTTCGTGGTGTTCATGCCTTGAGTTTTGATCCCACCGTTATTCCTCGACAAGACGTTAATCGATTGGCTATTGAAGAAATTGCTAAAGCAGGTTATGTTCAGGAAGGTGATCTGGTAGCCTTGACCAAAGGCGATCATATGGGAATTTTAGGTGGTACAAATGCCCTAAAAATTGTTAAAGTTGGCAGCATTGTATAATTGAACTCGATAATTCATCATCATCTACCAAGAGGGAAATAACCTGTAATGAAAATTGGCGATTCTTTACCTGATATCCAGTTGCAAATGACTGGTGACAATGACATTAATCTGGCAAATATAAAAAATAAAAATCTGGTCATTTATTTCTATCCAAAAGACAGTACGCCCGGCTGTACCACGGAAGGTCAAAACTTTAGAGATAGTTATCAGGACTTTAAAAGTCTGAATTGTGAAATTTATGGTGTATCGCGAGACAGTATAAAATCTCATGAAAACTTTAAGGCCAAGCAGTCATTTCCTTTTGAATTAATCTCTGATCCCGATGAAGCACTATGCAAGGCTTTTGATGTTATTAAACTGAAAAAGCTTTATGGCCGTGAATATATGGGTGTTGAACGTAGCACCTTTTTATTTGATGCAAACGGAAAATTGGTCAATGAATGGCGAAAAGTTAAGGTTAAGGGCCATGTTGACGAAGTGCTTGAAGCATTGAAGAATCTGTAAGGTAAAACCAATCTGTCTATATTAAATATTGTTATCTGCTTTTAAATAAGGAAATAAGAGAATGCCAAGGTTAAAGTTTTCGGGATCTCGCCTGTTTGTGTTGGATACCAACGTATTAATGCACGATCCAACGGCCATTTTTCGCTTTGCTGAGCATAATGTTTATATTCCAATGGTTGTGCTTGAGGAACTGGATAATGGCAAGAAAGGTCTCTCTGAGGTCGCCAGAAACGTCCGTCAGGTCAGTCGTTATTTTGATACCTTAATTCAATCAGCCAGCAAGGAAGAAATCGAAAAAGGCTTACCGCTTGGTAACTCCCCGTATTTACCCGCTGAAGAAAGAACGGAAGGTCTTCTTTTTTTTCAAACCAATGAAATTTCAAACGAAAACAGCCCTGTTAATCTGGTTTCAAACAAGGTTGATAATACGATTGTAAATATCGCCATATCACTGCAGCATGATAATAAGGACAAGCTGGTTACGCTGGTCACCAAAGATATAAACCTTAGAATAAAGGCAAAAACTTTAGGGGTTCATGCAGAAGACTATTTTAATGATCAGGTGTTAGATGCACTGGAAGATCTCTACACAGGTTATTCTGAATTACCCAATGACTTTTGGGAAACCCATAATAAGGAAATGGAATCCTGGCAAGAATCAGGTCGTACTTTCTATAAGATACAAGGCCCCTTGATAAAACAATGGTCTGTAAATCAATTTGTTTACATGAATGATGGTTCAAACTTCAATGCTATTGTCAGAAGTGTCGACAAGGAATCAGCCACCATTGAACTGACCGTTGATCATGGTGCTTCGGCTAATGAGGTCTGGGGGATTACGGCCAGAAATATGGAGCAAAGTTTTGCTTTAAATCTTTTAATGGATCCGGACATTGATTTTGTCACTTTGCTGGGGCCTGCGGGAACTGGTAAAACCTTGTTGGCTTTGGCGGCAGCTCTGGAACAAACCATTGAGCAAAAGAAGTTTAATGAAATTATTGTTACTCGTGTGACCATTCCTGTTGGTGAAGATATTGGTTTCTTGCCGGGAACAGAAGAAGAAAAGATGAATCCGTGGATGGGTGCTTTCACTGATAATCTGGAAGTCCTCTCCCCTTCTCAATCTAATGATGATTGGGGCAGACAGGCTACTCAGGATATATTGCAAAAATGGCTAAAGATCCGTTCCTTAAACTTTATGCGTGGACGAACTTTTATTAACAAGTTTGTGATTATTGATGAAGCGCAGAATCTCACACCAAAACAGATGAAAACCCTGATTACCCGTGCGGGTAAAGGTACCAAGGTGGTTTGTTTGGGTAACGTAGCGCAGATTGATACGCCCTATTT
>JAOUOC010000086.1 GCA_029880585.1 Gammaproteobacteria bacterium | reverse complement strand
GGCTCTACAAGAGATATAATAAGTGATCAAAGTTTGCAGCTGCCGATTGAAGTGAAAATTCAGCAATTAAACGACAAGCATATTTTAGCATCGGATATTGCCTTTAATGGAAAGCTAGGAGTATTACAGAAAAATCTGACAAAAACTGGTGGAACTGCCTTGGAGTCGGTTACATTAAATAATCCTGAACTGGAAAAACCTGTTGTTGATGAGAAACTACCATTGCAGGGTAAAAATGCGTTATTTGATGATTTTGATAAATCTGTTTTTAAAGATGATAAAGCCAAAAGTAAAACTGGTATTGCAGGTATTCTGGTTGGAGAAAAAGATCAAGCGGGCAAGGCAGTTCTGGCATTTAAATCAAATAATGAAACACTGCAAACACAGATTTATAGCCAACTGGTTACTGAGCAGGTTAAAAACAGTTTGTCGGTGGAGCAAAATGTTGGTTCAGAATTTTTGTCAGTTACTAATCAAATATCATCGTCAGAGAAATCAGACTTTATTCGCCTGCCAGTCAGCGTTGATTTAAACCAGCAGTTTGTAAATAGAGGGCAAATGTTATCAAGCTTGTCAGCTAAAATTCACTGGATGTTACAACAAGGAATTGGTACAGCAGAAATTATGCTCGATCCGCCTGAATTGGGACCACTTAATGTAAAAATCTCTCAATACAATGGCGAAACCAATGTTCAGTTTCAGGTTGCCAATTCAACTACTAAAGAGATTGTTGATGCCAATTTAGCCAGATTAAGAGAAATGCTTCTGGAGCAAGGCTTAACTTTGGGCGATACATTGGTACAGCAGGAAAACCGACAAGCTAAAAGTAGCGAAAAAATACAGTCGGCCAATCAGGATAATCTGGAGGAAACAGATGTTACTGAAGATGTAGTTACAACTCAAGCTTCAGTTCAGCTGATCTCTCAGGGAATGGTAGACATATATACCTAACTACTTGGATATCTGAAAACCTCTATCTGATAATTCAATCATCATTAATTTTTTATGCTCCGGTTTTTTATACATCTCGTCTTATCTTTTTAAAAGAGTGCCAACTATTTGACTATACTTTTCTTAAGGGTTTAAAAAAACCTTTCTGGAACAGTTAGTTATCAAGTTTTTATGTGGTTGGTATGGCTTTTGCATTATCTAAATATAGCGTTGTATTGCCACAAAAATCCGACACTAACTGTTGTGTTAATCATTAAATGGCAAAAAAGGATCAGGAACTATTATGGCTGATGATAAAGGTTTGGAAATAGAAGAAGGTGCAGAAGAAGGTAAATCTGGCGGCAGCAAAATGATGATCATTATTGCGGTGCTTCTGATTGCTGGCGGAGCAGCAGCTTTCTTTTTAATAGGTGGTGATGACGGTGAGGCTGCTGAAAGTTCTGAAACTGGAGCCGAGAATGTTGCAGAGGAAACTGTCAAGGAACCGCCACAATATGTTGGCGTGCCACAGTCAATTACAAGCAACTTGCCAGGAGCCAGTCGTAACAGAACGGTGCAAATTAAAATGAGTTTTATGGTTCGAGGTAACGATGCGGTTGATGCTGTGAAAATGCATATGCCCAGACTAAAAAATGATGTTTTGATGTTGGTAAGTCAGCAATCTGCTGATGAATTGATGAAACCTGATGGCAGAATTGCGTTACAGGAAAATGCGCTGGAGACAGTGCAAGCGACATTAACAGAACTGGTTGGTGAACCAACTATTGAAAAAGTACTGTTTGTCAGTTTTGTGATGCAATAAGTGACTGCCAACTAGCAGGCAAGTGAATTTAGGAATATTGAATCAATTATGAGTGATTTATTAAGTCAGGACGAAATCGATGCCTTATTGCATGGCGTAGATGGTGGAGATATTGAGGTTGAAGAGAATGATCTGGATCCCGGTGTCGCGTCCAGTTATGACTTTGCTTCTCAGGATAGAATTGTTCGTGGCCGTATGCCATCTCTTGAGATGGTCAATGAAAGATTTGCCAGACATATGCGGATTAGTTTGTTCAACATGATGCGAAGAAGCGCGGATATTTCGGTCAACGGTATACAAATGATGAAGTTTGGTGAGTATATCCGCTCATTGTTCGTTCCTACCAGTCTGAATATGGTCAAAATTAAACCCTTGCGAGGTACCGCACTTTTTACCCTTGAAGCAAAGCTTGTTTTCATTCTTGTTGATAATTTTTTCGGTGGCGATGGAAGATTTCACGCCAAAATTGAAGGTCGAGAATTCACACCAACTGAAAGACGAATTATTCAACTTTTACTACAACAGGCATTCGTGGATTTAAAAGAAGCCTGGGCACCAGTAATGAAAGTTGAATTTGAATATCTTGACTCAGAAGTTAATCCGGCTATGGCAACCATCGTTAGTCCATCAGAAGTGGTTTGTGTTTGCAGTTTTAGTATTGAACTAGATGGTGGTGGCGGAAACTTTCATGTTGCTATGCCTTATTCCATGTTAGAGCCGATCAGAGACAAACTTGATGCCGGTGTTCAAAGTGACAGGGATGATGTAGATGAAAGATGGACAGATGCTCTGAGAGAAGAAATATTGACAGCGACTGTTGAGGTTTCCAGCAATATGGTTGAAACCAATATTAGCCTGAGAGACGTTATGGAATTTAAAGAGGGAGACATCATTCCGATAGACTTGCCTGATTATGTGGTTGTTAATTCGCAAGGTGTTCCCTGTTTTAGAGCAAAATTTGGTGAGTCTGGCGGGCATATGGCAGTCAAGATTCAGGAACAAATATCCAGAGAGCATATTATGCGAACATTAATTGAGGATGATGCAAATGAGTGATGAAAATACTGATGATTGGGAAAGCGCCATGAATGAGCAGGCTGAAAGTGAAGCTTCTACAGCAACCATGGAGAAGCTTAAGGAAGATGCTGGCGATTCCAAATTGATGAATAATGAAAAACTGGATGTCATTCTGGATATTCCTGTATCACTTTCAATGGAAATAGGCAGAACTCAAATTCCTATTCGTAATCTTTTACAGCTTACTCAAGGCTCAGTAGTCGAGCTGGACCGTCTGGCTGGTGAACCGCTGGATGTTATGGTTAATGGCACCATGATTGCCCATGGAGAAGTTGTTGTTGTGAATGAAAAATACGGGATCAGACTGACTGACGTAATGAGTCCGGCAGAAAGAATTAAAAAGTTAAAGTAAAGAGGTGTCACATGTCAAAAAGGATAATCAGGGTATTTGTTGTCTTGGTTTTTTCCAGTGTATCCTGGCTATGTCTGGCGGCTAATGAAACATCCAGGACTATTTCGCAACAAAAAATAATGCCAAGCGATCAGGTCATCCCTGTATTGTTGGGATTGTTGGTAACGCTGGTAATTATTGTTGCATTGGCATTTTTGCTGAAAAAGATTTCACGCGTCAATTTTCACTCCAGTCATATCAAGGTGGTCGAATCTCAGAATCTGGGAAACAAGGAAAAGTTAATGGTCGTGGAGTTGCAAGGAGAGCAATATCTGATAGGTGTTACACCATACAGCATTCATCAGCTATGCCAATTAAAAGAAAATATCATTCCGCAGAAATCCTCCTTGTCATTCGAACAAATGATGAAGCAATTATTAAGTGCCAGACCAATGCAAAGTGGTGAGGACAAAAAATAATGCGTGTAATTATTCTTTTTCTTGTACTTTTATTTACCTCTCAGGTTTCTGCTGAGTCTGGAATACCGATTCTTAGTGTAGAAACCAATCAATCAGGTAATCAGGAATACAGCATCACTCTGCAAGTGCTGGGGTTAATGACACTGTTAACATTCCTGCCAGCCATTATTATGATGATGACTTCTTTCATTCGGGTGACAGTTGTATTTGCAATTTTGCGGCAGGCATTGGGGATGCAGCAAACACCCAGCAATCAGATTCTTATTGGGCTCAGTTTGTTTTTGACCTTTTTTATCATGTCGCCAATTATAGAAGAAGTGAATCAGGATGCTGTGACGCCCTATATCAACGAAGAAATTACGGTGATGCAGGCATTGGACAAAGCCAAATCGCCATTTAGTCGTTTTATGTTGGGGCAAATTCGTGAGAATGATTTGAGTCTGTTTATGGATTTATCGGGCACAGAACCGTTAGCTGAAGGGCAAATGCCGCCTTTTAAAGTTTTGGTTCCGGCTTTTATTATCAGTGAATTAAAAACCGCTTTCCAGATTGGATTTTTATTGTTTATTCCTTTTCTTATCATCGACTTGGTTATTGCCAGTATATTGATGGCGATGGGAATGATGATGTTATCACCACTGATTATTTCGCTGCCTTTTAAAATAATGCTGTTTGTATTGGTTGATGGTTGGGTGCTGGTGGTGGGAACTTTATCCAATAGTTTTTTGTAGCGAAACCAGCGAACTTAAAAGGAGTTAAATGTGACACCGGAGATTGTTGTTGAAGTATTTAGTCAGGCGCTCTACGTCATTATTTTGCTGGTTGCTGCTGTTATAACACCAGGGTTGATAGTGGGATTGATGGTTGCCGTTTTTCAGGCGGCCACCAGTATTAATGAACAAACTTTATCTTTTTTACCCAGATTACTGGTGACACTTTTCACATTGATTGTTCTGGCAAACTGGATATTTTCAACACTGATAAGTTTTGCGACAGAGCTTTATTTATCCATTCCTGAACTGATTGGATGAATAAAAAATTCTGATGTACAACGTAAGATAAAAAGGGAGTTTCAAGTGTTAATTTCTAGCGAACAAATATTAAATATGATGGCCATGTACATGCTGCCATTTGTTCGCTTGAGCGGATTTTTAATGACATTGGCAATTATCGGCTCCAGAAATGTTCCCATGCGATTCAGATTGCTATTGGCGGTCTTTATCCTGATAGTGATATTACCCCAAATACCCGAGTCTCCAACCGTTGAATTATTTTCTTTTCAATCTTCAGTTTTGATAGCCAAAGAAGCGATGACCGGTATTTTACTTGGATTTATTTCAAGGCTACTACTGGAAAGTTTTGTTGTCGGCGCACAAATTATCGCCATGCAATCAGGTCTTGGCTTTGCCTCTTTGGTTGACCCCTCCAATGGCACCAGTGTTCCCGCTTTAGGACAGTTTTTTCTAATGCTAACGACGCTGCTGTTTTTGGCATTTGATGGACATCTTTTAATGATCCGTCTGGTTGTTGAAAGTTTTCATTCAATTCCAATTGCCAGCAACTTCGATCTTTCAGAAATGTTGTGGCAGGTGGTCATATGGAGTCAGTGGGTTTTTGCCGCGGCTTTGCTGATGTCGTTGGTTGCAGTGGCATCTTTACTGATTATTAATCTTGCATTTGGTGTAATGACCAGAGCTGCACCGCAAATCAATATTTTTGCTGTCGGTTTTCCATTAACCATGGTCTCGGGATTGTTGCTGGTTTGGTTAAGCCTTGTTTATTTCATGCCGCATTTTGAAAATCATTTATCGCGAGCCAATGATTTGGTTTGTCAGATAATTTCACTGGAGTGCTAACATGGCTGAGCAGAGTGCAGGTGAAAGAACCGAAAAAGCAACGCCCAAACGTGTAAAAGAAGCTAAAGATAAAGGTCAGGTTGCCCGTTCCAAAGAGTTAACTACTGCATTGTTATTAATGGTAGCGTCAACAGCACTTTACAGCTTTTCAGACAATATGGCAGGCAGCTTTGCTGATTTGGCACGTAAGGCGTGGACTCCAGGTCATAAGGCTATTTATAACCCTTATCAAATGGTTGCAGCTGTTGGCGAGCTATTTGGGCTTGTTGCCTATGCGGTATTACCGTTTTTTATTGTTTTGTTTGTACTGGCCTTGATGTCACCTATGTTGACGGGCGGAATGGCATTCAGTAGCAAAGCATTGAAACCTCAGCTTAGCAGGATATCTCCCGGCAAGGGCTTTAAAAGAATGTTCGGCATGAACGCTTTGATTGAACTCGTCAAGGCTCTGGCAAAGGTGAGTGTGGTTTTTCTGGTGGGTTATTTTGTGCTCAATCAATCGTTTCCAAAATTATTGTCACTGGGTAGTGGCAATGTACTTTCCGGGGTTGAAAATGCAATCAGTCTTGTGTTGGGCAGTTTCTTTTTGCTCTCTCTTTCCTTGCTATTTATCGCTTTTATTGATGTGCCATATCAGCTTTGGAATCATGCCAAACAGTTAAAAATGACCAAGCAGGAAATCAAGGATGAATTTAAGGAAGTAGAAGGAAAGCCGGAAGTTAAAGGGAAAATAAGGCAGTTACAAAGAGAAATGGCACAAAGGCGCATGATGGAAGCCATTCCGGATGCTGACGTTGTGGTAACCAACCCGACTCATTACTCGGTGGCAATCAAATATGACCCCATGAATGCCAGTGCACCAATTGTGGTTGCCAAGGGTGCTGATGTGATTGCGATGCAAATTAGAAAAGTAGCTTTGGCTAATGATGTGGCCATTATGTCTGCACCACCACTGGCCAGAGCAATATACCATACCACTGAAATTGACCAGGAGATTCCAGGCGGTTTGTACATGGCAGTCGCACAAGTGTTGGCCTATGTATTCCAGTTAAGCAATTATGAAAAAGGTCGTGGTGAAAGACCCATTGAACCTGACAATTTACCAATCCCGGATGATATGAAGTTTTAAGACGATGAATAATATTGTAAATAAAATAGAGGTTAAAAATGGCTGAAGCAATACAGGCAGGAGCAGGAGCAAGAAGTATTTCAGGACTGGGAACGCCTGTTCTATTACTGACTTTGATGGCAATGATGATTTTGCCTATGCCAACCTTTATGTTGGATATTCTATTTACATTCAATATATCGCTGGCATTGGTGGTATTACTGGCAACCGTTTATGCTGGCAGGCCTCTGGATTTTGCAGTTTTTCCGACTATTTTGCTGGTCACCACCCTGTTAAGACTGGCACTCAATGTTGCTTCAACCCGGGTTGTATTATTAAACGGTCATACCGGATCAGGCGCTGCCGGTAGTGTGATCGAATCCTTTGGTTCAGTGGTTATAGGTGGTAACTATGCGGTTGGACTTGTGGTCTTTACTATTCTGGTCATTATCAATTTTGTGGTAGTCACTAAAGGTGCGGGCAGAATTTCAGAAGTTAGTGCCCGCTTTACATTGGATGCCATGCCAGGCAAGCAAATGGCTATAGATGCCGATCTGAATGCCGGACTTTTGACGCAGGAAGAGGCAAGAGAAAGGCGAAGTGAAGTTGCCCAGGAAGCTGATTTTTATGGTGCGATGGATGGTGCGTCAAAATTTGTACGTGGTGATGCTGTTGCTGGTCTGTTAATACTGCTGATAAACATTGTCGGTGGTGTTGCCATTGGCATGGGACAGCATAGCCTAAGTTTTTCCACAGCCATGCAATATTACGCCTTATTGACTATTGGTGATGGCTTGGTTGCACAAATACCGGCATTATTACTTTCCACGTCTTCTGCAATTATGGTTACTCGTCAAAACACCGCACAGAACATGGGCGAGCAGCTTGTTTTCCAATTGTTCAGAAGGCCCAGAGCGCTATTTGTATCAAGCGGCGTGTTATTTACGATGGGAATTATTCCAGGTATGCCTAATTTTGCATTCCTGCTTTTAGCATTGGCTTCAGCTGGTTTGGGATATTTGATAAATAAAACACGGCAACAAGAAGCACTTGAAAAACAACAAAAAGAGGAAGTCAAATCTGAGCAAATTGAGACGCCAACGGTTAAGGAATTAAGTTGGGATGATGTACAGCCGGTTGATCAGGTTGGACTTGAAGTGGGGTATCGATTGATCCCGATGGTTGATCCGGCTCAGGACGGAAAGTTGATGGGGCGGATAAAAGGGGTTAGGAAAAAGATTTCACAGGATTTGGGTTTTTTGGTTTCACCTGTTCATATTAGGGATAATCTTGATCTGTCTCCCAATACTTATCGGATAGCAATTTTGGGTGCTATTGTTGGAGAAGCTGAGGTTTACCCTGATAAGGAAATGGCCATTAATCCTGGACAGGTGTTTGGTAAACTAGAAGGTATTGCCACTACTGATCCTGCCTTTGGCTTGGAAGCTGTATGGATAGATGCCAATCAAAAAGATAACGCACAAGCGTTTGGTTATACCGTTGTAGATGCCAGTACGGTAATAGCTACTCATTTAAGTCATCTAGTTCAAACTCATGCGGCTGAACTGTTTGGCCATGAAGAAGCTGAGCACTTGCTTAAAGGCTTATCCAAGCAGGCACCCAAGCTGGCTGAAACGCTGGTACCTGATAAAATCAGTCTCGGGGTGTTGGTCAAAGTAGTACAAAATTTACTTCTCGAACAAATCCCTATCAAGGATATACGAACCATTGCCGAAACTTTGGCGGAGCATTCTTCAAAGAGTCAAGATCCCGGCGTTTTGACCAGTATGGTGAGGATCGCATTAAACCGCTTAATCATCCAGACTATCAATGGTTATCAGGATGAAATACCTGTTTCCATACTTTCTCCAGAGTTGGAACAGATCTTGCAGAAATCATTAAGTGTAGGACAAGAGGAAGTTGTTGGCGTTGAACCTGGTCTGGCTGAAAAGATCCAGATTTATTTGAAGCAATTTGTTTCACAACAGGAAGCCTCTGGACAGGCTTCAATTTTGCTGACTTCACCTGCATTGCGTTCTGCCCTGGCACGATTTGCGCGATTCGGTATTAAAGGATTGAATGTGTTGAGCTATCAGGAAATACCGGACAATAAACAAATCAAGGTGATCGCAACAATAGGAAATGGCAATGATTAGCGTTAACTACATTTTATTAACCTATCAAAATGTCAAAGATTGTGTAAAAAAATACACTGACAAGATTTCAGGATAGAGTGAGAGGCAAGATGAAAATCAGACGTTTTTATGGAGAAAACATGAGAACAGCCCTTAAGCAGGTAACCGCTTTATTTGGGCAAGACGCAGCAATATTGTCTAACAGAAAAGTAGCCGGTGGAGTAGAGGTGATTGCTGCGCTGGAATATGATGAATCTCTGGTCGCTAATGTTTTAAACAATCAAGCTCTTAATTCATCATCAAATTTAATTAGTCACGAGAGAGCAACTCCCTCTAATGAAATAAATTCCTCTTCTGTTGATGGCTGGTCAGTAGGTGAAAAATTAACGGATACAGAAGATTATCTGCACAATCAACAAATGAATTTAAACGAAAATATTAAAAATGAACAAAATACAAACAGGGTGAATACCTTTCAGGATCATTCAGATATCGTAAATAATAAGCAAAACAATCTTCCCCAACTTGAATGGACTCTTGATCCAACATTGCAAGCGATGAAAGAGGAGCTTGAAATGGTTAGAACCATGATGTCGGAGCAAC
>JAOUOC010000085.1 GCA_029880585.1 Gammaproteobacteria bacterium | reverse complement strand
TAAACAACTTACGACTAGCACAGCTAGCGAACAAAACCCTCACTTTTCGCCTGACGGTAAGTGGATAGCCTATACAGCAAACCATGACAATAACAATGATGTTTACCTGGTTTCAGCAAATGGCGGACAGCCAAAAAGATTAACCTGGCATCCAGATAGCGACGATGTTAATGGCTGGAGTCCTGATGGGCAAAAAATTCTTTTTACCAGTCGCCGTGAAATGCGTCAGGGGAGAAGCGCTCAAGCATGGGAAGTATCAGTTGATGGAGGCTATCCAACCAAAGTAATGGAAGCTGTGGTGCAATCAGCAAGCTGGTCAAATGATGGCAAAACGCTGGCTTACCAGCCATATAATACGGCTCACCGAGGTGCCAGTGGTTGGAGAAATCACAGAGGCGGGACAATTCCACCAATCTGGATCATGCAGCCAAATGGCGATAGCTACGAAGAAATTCCTCATGAAGTTGCCGGAGATACCAACCCGCTCTGGATAGGCAACGATGTCTATTTTCTTTCCGATAGAGACAAAACCAAAAACCTATACAAATATGATAGAAACACAAAATCAGTGAAAAAAATCACCAAGGAAACCACTTGGGAGATTGTTTCAGCGGATACCAACGGTGTAGAAATCATTTATGAAGCTGGTGGCGAGTTGAAAATTTTGAATTCGAAAGACAATAAGATCTCTACTCTTTCTATTACGCTGAATCCTGAACTACCTGAGATTCGCACCCAATGGAAAGATGCGATAAAAAATATGGAGGGAGCTGTACTATCACCAACTGGCAAGCGTGTTTTAATCAGTGCCAGAGGCGATATATTTAGTGTACCGGTTAAAGATGGCTCTGTTAGAAATTTGACTCAATCCAGTGGTGTAAGAGAAAGAGATGGTATCTGGTCTCCAAAAGGCGATGAAATTGCCTACACCTCCGACAAGGATGGCGAACAAAAACTGGTTGTCAGGAATGAAAAACCTGGCTCAAAAAGTCGTATCTTCTCACTAGGCAGTTCTGCTGATTATAAACTACGTATGTGGACAGCTGACGGTACCAAAATCATTTTTGAAGATAACTTTCTGGGACTTTGGTTTATTAATAGCAAGACTGGAAAAATTACCAATATAGATACGGACAACAGAAGAAGTCAAAGAGGCTTGTCTGTATCAAATGACAGTCAATGGCTAGCCTATACCAAAGCCAGAGCCAACCATTTTGGTGATATCTATCTTTACAGCTTTAAAACTGGCCAATCTCACAGAATTACTGATGGTATGAGTGATGCGGCAGATCCTGCATTTAGTCGTGACGGCAAACATTTATTCTTTACTGCATCCACAAACTCAGGACCTCGTTCAGTTGGTCTGGATATGTCTTCTCAGGAAAGGCCTTTGAGAGTCGGGATATATGCAGTAGTTCTGGATGGCAAGGGCAAATCGCCGCTACTAGCAAAATCTGACGAAGAAAATGGCAGTGATGCTGATAAAAAAGATGAAAGCAAAGATAACAAGGCGTCTCCCAAAACAGTCGTTTCTCTGGACAATATTGAAAACAGAATAGTGGCTTTACCTGTGGCACAACGCGCCTATTTCAGCTTGCAAGTTGACCATCAAAATAATCTTCTCTTTATTGAAGCGGAACAACCCGGTGTCAGTATTGAAGCCGATGGTGCTCCAAGCAGAAAAAGTAAGCTTGTCAGATTTGATTTTGAAGCATTAAAAGCCGAAGATTTGCTTGATGAAGTGAATGGCTTTGCGCTGTCTGAAGATGGCAAAATGTTGTTGACCCTTGGTTCCGGTAATAAATTAAAGACTGCCAAAATTGAAAAAACAATTACGGCAGAAAACCTCAATACTTCCGATGTCAAAATGCGTGTTAATCCAATGGAAGAATGGGCACAAATTTTTGACGAAGTCTGGCGAGATGAAAAACATTACTTTTATGCTGAAAATATGCACGGCGCTGACTGGGAAGCTATTGGTGATCGTTACAGGAAACTATTGCCTCACGTCGCGACAAGAGCTGAATTAAATCGTCTGATGGTTGAAATGATTGCTCAGCTGGAAATTGGTCATAACCGGGTTTACGGTGGCGACATGGCCAGACAGGAACCCGTTCCTGTTGGTTTGCTAGGCGCTGATTTCAGCGTTTCAAATGGTCTCTATCAAATCAAAAAAATCTACACTGGTGAGAACTGGAATCCGGATTTAAAAGCACCATTGGCTGCTCCTGGATTGGGCATTAATGAAGGTGATTACATTCACAGTATTAATGGTATAAATCTGACTGGCAGTATGAATATCTTTTCACTACTTGAAAATACCGTTGGCAAACAGGTCATGTTGCAAACCAGTGTTGATGGCAATTTAATTAATTCAAAAACAGTTACTGTTGAACCGGTTCGCAATGAATCTGATCTAAGAATCTGGAACTGGATTGAAGATAACCGCAAGGCCGTTGATAAAGCAACAGGTGGGAAAGTTGGCTATGTCTATCTGCCTAATACAGCTGGTGCAGGTTATACCTATTTCAATCGCATGTTCTTTGCTCAATCGGACAAGCAAGCCATGATAATAGACGAAAGAAGAAATGGTGGTGGACAGGCTGCCAACTACATTACTGATGTACTCTCTCGCCAATATCTGGCCGGATGGAAAGACAGAGCCGGAATGATATTTGAAACGCCTGGTGGTGCAGTTTATGGACCAAAGGTTATGCTGATTGATCAGGATGCCGGTTCAGGTGGTGACTTCTTACCATACAGTTTTAAACGAATGGGAATTGGTAAACTGATTGGTAAAACTACCTGGGGTGGATTAATTGGTATTTCTGCTAATAGAGACACTATTGATGGTGGCAGAGTAACTGTCCCCTACTTCCGCTTCTTTACCCCAGAAAATGAATGGCGAGTTGAAAACGAAGGTGTTGCGCCAGATATTGATGTCACGCTTGATCCAGTTCTGGTTAACAAAGGTAAGGATGCTCAACTGGAAGCTGGTATTAAAGAGGTAATGGAACAACTTAAAACCTACAAACCAATTAAATTGAAAAAAGCACCACCATTACCGAAAAAATTGGGTTTGTAATATTGTTGATTAATATAAACAAGAACCTCTCTCTGTAATTAATCAAGGGGGAGGTTATTTAAAACTATGACTAAAAACCATTACAAAACACCAGACAGTGAAATCGGAAATAGTCCTCTAATTCGTGAGAAAAATGAGACTAGATTGAACTTATTGTCAGTAGGTCAGAAAATGATGATATACGGAATTATCATCGAATTTTCATCTTTGGCTCTAATAAACTTTTTGCCTTATCTTGTAGGTGTAGTCATTGCAGTAGGCTTAATGATCACCTTAGCTGGAATTATATTGGTTTATTACATACTTGAATTTCATGTTGCAGCAAAAATTCTATACCTATTATTGCTCTTTGTACCGCTGATAAATTTACTAGTAATACTTTCACTCAATTCAAGGGCAACAAAAATGCTAAAAGAAGCTGGCTACACGATAGGTTTTTTTGGTGCAAAACCTCCGAAGTGAAATATTGCATATTCCTCAAAATATAAAAACAAACATTGACATTCAAACTATATATTTGCGAAAGTAGGTTTGACGTTATAAATTAGTCACGGAAATTGTTCATAACAACGAATAATTAATCCTATAAAAATTAATTACTATTAAGGGGTACAATATGAAAATTGCAGGTATTATTCTTATTATCTTTGGTCTTGTCGATCTGGTTGGCAACTATGCTGATTTTGATCTTTGGACAACCATTGGCATACAATTGCCAGAGATTATCTGGAAATTCTCAGCTTATATTGAAATTGCAGCTGGCTATTTCCTTTTCAACATGGGGTCTGGTGATTCAGAAGCTGTAGAAGAAGCTTAAGATTCTCAGTAAACCATCCTGACTAGCCAAACCGAATACAGTATTTCTAACAAATCGCTTTACATTCAGTTTGGCTGTCTTTATCTTTTCCATACCTTTATTCAGTTAAGCTCTCATTTTTTATGCAAATTTATAAAGTTGCAGCCTTTTCCAATAATGAAATAGGTGGAAACCCTGCTGGCGTGACACTGGTTGAGCACATGCCAGCAGATCAGGAAATGCTTAAAATTGCCAGTGATATTGGGTTTTCTGAAACTGCATTTCTAAAACAGCAAGACGATGGCTGGCGAATTCGCTATTTTGCGCCTGAAATGGAAGTTCCTTTTTGCGGACACGCTACAATTGCTAGTGGCGCAGTGTTGGGAAAGTGTTTTGGTAGTGGTAAATATCAGCTTTTTACCAATGATGCTGTCGTCCCCATTATAGTTGAAGATTCAGGAGATAATTTTTCGGTAACACTACACTCTCCACCAACCTACTCTGAAGCTGTAGACGAAGAGACTTCGAACCTACTATTAAACCTTTTTAATTTAAATGAAACGGATTTAAATTCAAAGTTTTCGATTCAATTAGCTCATGCAGGCGCAAATCACCTGATAATCCCATTGCGTAGTCGGCAGACATTGTCAGATATGAAGTACGATTTTGAAACTCTTAAGAAATTTATGCTGAGCAAAGATCTGACAACCATCGATCTGGTATGGATTGAATCAGATGAAATTATACATTGCCGAAACCCTTTTCCGGTTGGAGGTATTTATGAAGATCCGGCAACAGGCGCAGCAGCGGCTGCATTGGCCGGATATTTAAGAGATAATCATTGGCAAGGCAGTAATGATCTAATAGTATTTCAGGGTGAAGATATGGGCTCACCATCAAAACTTCGGGTCAGTTTTACATCTGAACGTGGAAGTTCTGTTAAAGTGTCTGGTGAAACTCGCTTTTTAGAATAGATTAAACATTTTATATTTAGGGAAAAAATTCATGTATGCCGTTATATTTAAAGCCACCATCGATACTTATGATCAAGAGTATGATGTGACCTCAAAAACACTCAGACAATTAGCCTTTGATAAGTACAAATGTAAGGACTTCTGCGCTGTATCTGAAGGCAATGAAGAAATTACCATTTCATACTGGGATAGTCTGGATGACATTAAAGCCTGGCGAACAGACCCAATCCATCAAAAAGCTCAGGATTTAGCTAAACAAAGCTGGTATAAATCCTATACGGTTGAAGTGGTTGAAATAGTAAAAAAATACTCTAACGGATAAAAAATATTCAGATAAATAGAATAAATCATGATTGATTTTATCACTCAAATGTTTGGCTCCCGACCGATAGAAATTACCGCAGTAATTTGCGGATTCCTTAATGTTTATCTTTTGGTCAGGCGTTCAATCTGGAATTACCTGTTTGGTATTGTCATGGTCTCTCTGTATGCCAAAATCTTTTACGAGTACCAGCTTTATAGTGATGCAATTTTGCAGGTCTATTTTTTCGTTTTCCAAATCTATGGGTTTTATTATTGGTGGCAAGGTAAGACTGATGATGGAACGGTAAAAGTTGACTACCTGCCTAATCGGATATTTATTATCTATCTTGTAATGGCTGCCTTTATCTGGATTATCTGGTCAATGTTGATGAGTCATTATACCAATGCATCGCATCCCTTCTGGGATGGTTCCATCGCAGTGCTTAGCATGTTGGCTCAGTTTCTTTTGGCAAGAAGACACATTCAAAACTGGTATCTCTGGATTGTGGTCGATGTTCTGGCCATTGGTTTATTTATCGTTAAAAAGCTTGAACCAACGGCAGCACTTTATTTTGTATTTTTAATCATGTGTATTATTGGATTAAAAGAGTGGCGCAAGGTTGCAAAATCAAGTTAGCGACTTCCATTTCTTTCAGGTAAAATACCCACCTTTTTGGTTAATCATTAATCAGCGATATTATATTTATGTCTGAAAGCTCAAGTTCTAAAATCGGCTTTATCTCCTTAGGTTGTCCTAAAAATCTGGTGGATTCCGAACGTATTCTGACTCAGCTAAGAACTGAAGGATACGAAGTCGTTCCCAGTTATGATGATGCTAATCTGGTGATAGTTAACACCTGCGGTTTTATTGATAGCGCCGTTCAGGAATCATTGGATACCATTGGCGAAGCACTGGCGGAAAATGGCAAAGTGTTGGTAACAGGTTGTCTGGGTAGCAAGGAAGATGAAATCAGGCAGATTCATCCAAAGGTTTTAGGTATTACCGGAGCACATGCCTATGAGCAGGTACTAGATCAGGTTCATCAACATTTGCCAAAACCGGAACATAATCCCTTTGTCAATCTGGTACCTGATCACGGGATTAAGCTGACGCCGAGGCACTTTGCCTATCTAAAAATATCAGAGGGATGCAATCATCGCTGCACTTTTTGCATCATTCCTTCCATGCGAGGCGATCTGGATTCACGCCCCATTGGTGATGTCCTCAGTGAAGCCCAAAGACTGGTTAAAGCCGGTGTAAAAGAACTGTTAGTCATCTCTCAGGATACTTCTGCTTATGGTGTGGATATTAAATACCGCACCGGTTTTTGGGAAGGTATGCCAATTAAAACCAGAATGCTTGAACTTTGTCAGGCTCTAAGCAAACTGGGTGTGTGGGTGAGATTACATTATGTTTATCCCTATCCCCATGTTGATGATGTGATCCCTTTGATGGCTGAAGGAAAGATCCTGCCTTATCTGGACATTCCCTTTCAACATGCCAGCCCAAAAATTCTGAAACTGATGAAACGTCCAGGCAACATTGAAAAAACTCTGGAACGTATTCAAAACTGGAGAAAAATTTGCCCTGAGCTTGTGATCCGCTCGACTTTTATTGTCGGCTTTCCGGGAGAAACTGACGAGGACTTTGAGCAATTAATCGAATTTCTTAAACAGGCTAAACTTGATCGTGTCGGTTGCTTTGCTTATTCTGACGTTGATGGTGCTGCAGCGAATGATCTACCCGATCAGGTTGACGAATCAATTAAACAGGAAAGGCTTGAAACACTAATGGCAGTACAGGCAGAAATCAGTGCCAATAAATTAAAAGAGCGCATTGGCAATGAATATCAAATTATTATTGATGAGGTGACTCCCGATGGTGCCATTGGACGTAGTTACGCTGATGCGCCGGAAGTTGATGGCGTCATTCATTTGACCGATGAATTTGATGTACAACCCGGTGATAAAATCTGGGCACAAATTATTCATTCTGATGAACATGATTTGTGGGCCGTGAAGGTGGATGATTAAACAGTGGCTAATATTGTATTAACAACGCTTAACGCCAAATACATTCATGCCAGTCTGGGTTTGCGTTATTTGTATGCCAATTTAAAAGAATTACAAAGTGAATGCGAAATTCACGAATACACCATTAAAACCCGTCCCATTGATATTGCTGAAGCTTTACTCAAACTTAAGCCTAAAATAATCGGCTTTGGTGTTTACATCTGGAACACACAGGAAACACTGGCGGTTATCAGTCAAATCAAAACCATTTCACCTGAAACTATTATTATTCTGGGCGGGCCTGAAATCAGTTATGAAACTGAATCCCAAGTCTTACTCGAATATGCCGATTATGTGTTGACCGGTGCTGCAGATATCAGTTTTTATCATTTGTGTCATGATCTTATAAATGACAAGCAACCTGATAAGAAAATACTAAAATCCGCGCCCATTGATTTAAAAGAACTAACCTTTCCTTATCAATATTATTCGGATGAAGATCTGCATCATCGTTTGCTTTATGTGGAAGCATCACGTGGCTGCCCTTTTAAATGCGAGTTTTGTTTGTCGGCTCTTGATAAAACTTCCTACCCTTTTGATCTGGATTGTTTTCTGAATGAAATGGATAAGCTCTATCAGCGTGGTGCTCGACATTTTAAATTTGTTGATCGTACTTTTAATTTAAAAATTGCTAATACACTCAAAATTCTTGATTTCTTTTTGGCTCGACTTGATGACGACTTGTTTTTACATTTTGAAGTGATTCCTGATCATTTACCGGATCAATTAAAAGATGCGTTAATGAAATTTCCACAAGGCTGCCTGCAATTTGAGGTAGGCATTCAAAGTTTTGATTCCGAAGTACAACGTTTAATCAGTCGCAAACAAAATAATGACAAATCCAAAGCCAATTTACTCTGGTTGCGTGAAAACACCCATGCACATATTCACGCCGATCTGATATTTGGTTTGCCGGGAGAAACCCTTGAAAGTTTTAAGCAAAGCTTTAACGATCTCTATACCTGCAAACCACATGAAATTCAATTGGGTATATTAAAACGCTTGAAAGGTAGCCCGATTATAAGACATACAAATGATTTTTCCCTCAGGTTTAATCCGTTGCCACCTTTTGATATTTTAAGTACCAATCTTGTTGATTTTTCCACCATGCAAGCTATCAATCGCTTTGCTCGCTATTGGGATATGATTGGTAATTCCGGTCGTTTTAAAAACAGCTTGCCTATTTTATTAGCTGAAGATCCCTTTAATGATTTTATAAATTTGATGCAATGGATTTATAGCAAAACCGGACAGACTCACCAAATTAATTTGAAGAAGCTTTACGAATTGGTCGCACAAGCAACTCACGCTTTACATTTGGATAGATTTGATGATTTGATTGCTGCACTGGAAATTGATTATGCCAACTCCAAACTTAAAGGGCATTTTAAAGGACTGCGGTTGATTGATACTGTTGAAACAGAAACGGCCTCTCAACATAAACGTTCAATCCGCCAACAAAGGCATTTGGGTTAGCACAGATTTGCCCTGTTATAACTTATCGTGATAGACTTTCTTGCAGAATAAAAAAAATAACCATTCGAATGGAGGCAATTATGAATCTATCCAATGTTTTTAAAATACTGCTTATGACTGGTATTTTAGTTACTCAATTACCTGCAATCAGCTATGCCAAAGAGCAACCAAAAATTTATAAATGGGTAGATGAAAATGGCAAAGTCCATTATTCCGACAAACCTGTCAATGACAAGGCTGAAACGGTTAATATTGATACTAAACAACCAGATCCTCAGTCACAACAAAAAGCGCAACAACGAGCAATACAGCAAAAGGAAAAAGCTTTAACTCAGCTTGACGGAGAAGCTGGTAAAAAACGCGTTCAACAAAGGCAAGAACAAAAACAAAAAAAGGTGGAACAGGATTGCGCTAAAGCCAGAGAAGGATTAGCTACTCTGCAAGAACAGGTTCGCATCTATTCCTACGATGATAATGGTAAACCTGTTTTTATGTCTGATGAAGAAAGAGCCGAGGAAATAAAGCGCTTAAAGATTGGCATAAAAGAAAACTGTGAGTAATTACTTACAGTTCACCATTTATTCTATCTGAATATTATCTCTCGCTGGTGGTGATGCTGTAACTTTGCCAAGGTTTATAATTTGCTGTACTTTCCCAGATTCGTCATA
>JAOUOC010000084.1 GCA_029880585.1 Gammaproteobacteria bacterium | reverse complement strand
ATGACAAATGAAGCTATCAGTGAATCAATTGAATTAATTGCAGGAAACTGGGACATAACGCATTTATTGGATAAAAGTCTCTCCGAACTATCACAAGGAAATATGCAAAAAGTATCGATAGTTCAAGCTTTAATAAACCAGCCAGAGTTTTTGATTTTGGACGAACCAACGCAAGCGCTGGATCCGCTTGAGCAACAAAGGTTTGTAGATCAAATTAGCCAATTGAAAATCCCGCTTTGTATATTTTCATCTCACCATATTAATGAAACTGTTACTTTGGCTGATACGGTTGTGATGCTCCATCAGGGTGAACTGGTGGCAAAAGTTGAGATCAACAACAAAGGTGAGTTTTGGCTCCTGACCTATTTGTCGGATAAGGCGTTGAAAGAAAAAATTAAAACTATTAATGCGGATATAGAATGGAAAGAGCAAGGCAAAATAGAAAATTATGGTCGTACTATTCGGATAATATCGATTGAAAATATAAGTCTGGACAGTTGGAATAAAATAATAAAAGGGTTGGCTAAAGAAGAAGAAATCAAGTGTCTGGGGCAGGGAAAAGATGTGTTGATGCCAATTTTCAGATGTTTGTCAGGGGAAAGTCTATGAGTTCAAATTCAGTGGCAAACCTGTATTTCAAAATGATTTGGCAAAAAAAGTCCACTTTGTTGCTATTAATTTTTGTCAGTTTATCCATGGGGCTTTTGACATCTGTCGGGTATCAAAATTTTCTTTATTTGCAGGCTCAAAACATCTCCGGCTTATCTGTTTTTAATGAGTTGATAGTCCCATTGGCTGGTTGGAATCTGTTTTTATTAATGATGGTAAATGTTATCACTTTGTTACCATTGTTGCCGGGGCTGAGGATGAACAATCAGCATAATTTGCTGGTTCAGTCAGCGTTAACACCATTTCAAAGATTTTGGTCCATATACAAACCGGTATTTCTACTTTCATTATGGTCAATCGTAAATTTATTGTTAATTACAATTATTCTCTCGATTTACAGCAATATCGACTGGCAGCGATTGGTTCTGGTTATCAGTGGATTAGTGATCATTAATTGGTTAACGGGAATGTTAGCCTTGCTTGCCTGTTTGCAATGCCACAAATTAATTACAGCAATTCTTGCATCCTTGGCAGTTATTTTTGCACTTTTTGGACTGGATAGTTACATCTATACGTCCACGTCTTATGATTGGTGGCGTGGAGTTTTCTTGCCATTTTATACCTTACGTGAAGGGCAATTGTTCTATGCTGATATGGTTGCTTATTTTGGCTGGATTATGCTGTTTACTACAATAGTGTTGCACAGCTTTGCGAAAAACTTATCGGTGAATAGATTTAGATATATAACATTAATAGTAACAGGATTAATGGTAGTAATAGTTGCGCCAAGTTTTAATGGAAAAGTGGACATTACCAGTAGTAAGCGCAACAGTTACTCTCAACAATTGGTTGATTTACTGAATCAGCAAAATGAGCCATTAATAGTGTCGGCTGTGATAGATGAAGGTCGAAGTCGGGAAGAAGTTATTAGAGGTTATAAATTATTAAAATATTACAAACCAAACAGTAGTATCAGGTTTGTATCGAGACAAGCTGGCGATCAGAGCATTCAACAGGTAGGAGAGTATATTCGTTTTCAAATGGGTCATATGGAACAACTTATTGCTTATCCTTTTGATGGGGAAGTTAATCTGGTATTCCAGCAAGCAATTGAACAAATGTTGGCGAGAAAAAAACAATGGATCACTTTTATAGAAGGTCATGGAGAAGCATCACCATTTGGACAACAACCATCAGATTTAACTCAGCTTAAGAAAATAATGGAGGGGTTGGGTTGGCCTATCGCGGTTCAGAATCTATATAAAATTTCGAAAATTACAGATAACACAGTCTTAATGGTAATTGCGGGAGGTAGTAAAACCTGGTTACCACAGGAAATATCAGTTGTTGAAAAGTATGTTGAAAGCGGTGGTAATCTGTTAATTATGGTTGATCCTGATAGCAAAGTTCCTCAACAAATTATGGATCTTGTGGGCATTAACCAAACACCAGGCACATTAATTGACTGGAATGGGTATCAGAGCGGAACGCCTCATCCCGCTGTGGTGATAGTCAATCAATTAGGTGACCATCAAATTACCAGATCCTTAAAAAGCCTTGTGGCATTCCCATGGGCAACCGGATTGGAAACAGTTTCATCGGAAAATTCAACCTCAGGTTTAAAGAGTTTATTTGAATATGAAGCTGTACTAAAAACTCACCCAGCTGTCTGGACAGAGTTTGATGTAGCGGCAGAAACTTTATCTTACAATGAAGATGAGGGGGAAACCAGAGGAGCATTTTCACTTGCTATTAGTGCAAAAAACAAAGTGAGCAATCAACGTTTATTGGTTGTTGGAGATACGAATTTTGCTTCTGATACAGCAATAAATAATTATGATAACAAACAACTGATTTTGAACATGATTAGCTGGTTGACGCAAATAGAAAACCAAAATTTACAAGCAGACCATCAAGACAGTTTTATTCAGGTTTCTGTTGTAGCTCACTGGTTATTAAGTTGGGGTATCAGTTTGATTTTACCCTTATTGGTATTGGTGATTTGGCTAACAACAAGAAATAATAAGAGTAAGCAATAATGGTCAAAAAAAACATCAAAGAAAGACAATGGCTCAATCTAATGATTATTTTAGTGAGCGCGATGTTTATGATGTTTGTACTGGCGGGAAAGATAATGAATGACTCAAAAATAGACAATGAAGCGCCAACAATTGATCTGCAACAGCCTGAGCTTGTTGAAATAGATTTTGGTTATATTCGACTAGTAAAGAGAAATGACCATTGGATTAATACACAAGATAAACTAAGCGAAGATATCAGTAGGCGAATTGCACTAAACTGGGAATCCATGCTAGATGATGATTCAATTGAATCAGTACCAAACATGGATGAAAATCAAATTAATAGCCACAATGTTTTATTATTTTTTAAGGACAAGCAAATCCCGCTTATGTGTAAGGTGGTTCAAAGTAAGGAATGGCTTTATTTCCACTTTATTGATAGTCAATTAATCTTTGTGTTACCAGCAAAAGAATATGAAGAGTTCATCCCCCTACCATAAATCATATTCTGTATACCGACTAAAGAGTAGATATCGTGCCTGAATTACCAGAAGTAGAGACCAGCAAAAGAGGGATTTATCCCTATTGTCTGAATCAAAAAATAAAAACAATTGAAGTTAGAAATAGCCGATTGCGCTGGCCGGTGAATGAAGATATTTCAGAAAAGATGTCAGGGCAAACCATCATAGAGATTGTAAGACGTGGAAAATACCTGTTACTGATTACAGAATCAAACAGTTTAATGATTCATTTGGGTATGTCAGGTAGTTTACGAATTTGCGAAGCTACTCGTCCAGTTGAAAAACACGACCATGTGGATATTGAGTTGCAAAACGGAAAAATTATCCGTTATAACGATCCGCGACGATTTGGTTGTGTCATGCTGAATCCGGACAAATTAAACCATAAATTATTGATAAAACTTGGCGTTGAACCTCTGGAATCAGAGTTTAGTGCGGAATATCTTTATAAAGCCTGTAAAAGTTCCAATCAACCGATTAAAAGTCTGATAATGAATAGTCAGATAGTTGTTGGTGTGGGTAATATTTACGCACAGGAATCTTTATTTCGTAGCAAAATTAAACCAACCAGAAAAGCAAATGGATTGAGCCGAAAAATGGTTGCTGATCTGGTTAATAGTATTAAACAAATTTTGTCACAAGCAATTGAGGCAGGTGGAAGCAGTTTAAAAGATTTTACTTCTGCGGAGGGTAAACCGGGTTATTTTCAACAAACGCTGGATGTATATGGTAGATCTGGCCAGCCATGTAAGCAGTGTGGGAAAGAATTGAAAAAAATTATCATTGCACAAAGAGCGACTGTTTTTTGCTCTTCATGTCAAAAGTAAAAATTCACGAATTGAAAAATAAAAACCCGGTCGTGTAACCGGGTCTTTAGGCTATTTTTTCTTCACGAAGAATATGAAGTACAAGATTTTTAAAACCAGCGACACCGGGATACCGGATCACTTGATTTTAGCTTCCTTATACAAAACGTGCTGACGTACAACTGGATCAAATTTTTTGAACTCCAGTTTATGTGGTGTGTTTTTTTTGTTTTTATCTGTGGTGTAAAAATGGCCAGTACCAGCAGATGAAACTAATTTGATCTTATCGCGCATGACAAAAACCTCTTACACTTTCTCGCCACGTTGGCGAATGGTTGCTAAAACCGCATCAATACCATTTTTGTCAATGATGCGCATTCCTTTTGAAGAAACTCTCAGTTTCACAAAACGATTTTCACTCTCAACCCAAAAACGGTGTGAGTGTAAGTTAGGCAAAAAACGACGTCTGGTGCGGTTTTTTGCGTGGGAAACATTGTTTCCTGTTACAGGTCTTTTACCAGTAACCTGACATACTCGTGACATTTTTCTAGCCTCTTTAAATACTGTTAAAACGGCAAACAAAAACTGATTATTATTTTATTAATCAGATCAAAACCTTTCTGCCGCAGAAAGGGCGCACTTTATACCAAATCACGGCCAATAATACAAGCTTTAAAGGGGAAAATTAGTGTTTTGAAGACGATTTACATAATTTGCCTGAAAATCCGGTTTTACAGAGTATTTTTAGGAATCGACACCTACACCGACAACGTCATTGATAGACTGATCACCTTTAACAATGATTATTTCAACACGCCTGTTTGCTGCACGTCCGTCAGAGGTATCGTTATCTGCAATAGGTTTGGTATCAGCATATCCGGTGATCACAAAACGATTACGATCCAATTGTCCATCACTGAGCAGTTCTCTTGTTACTGAACCTGCTCTACCGCCAGATAATTCCCAGTTTGAACGGAAATATTCAGTATTGATAGGAACATTATCAGTGTGACCAGCAACTCGTATTTCCCCAGTTGTATCAACTAAAATGCCCTTTATTTTTTGCAGTACCGGCAAAAATTCGTCTTCGATTGTGTCAGAACCTGATGAAAAAGAACCTCTTTCCCTGATCCTGATAACCACATAGCTTTGCTTGGCCAAGAGCTCAATTTGCCCTTCAAGGATCTCTTCATGTAATTCACTGGCAATTTCTTTCGCAAGCTGTTCGGCCTGTTTTTGAGCTTCAATTTGCTCTTGTGTTACTTCAACCTGAACCGTTTCAGTAATTTCAGCAGATTCATCAGTTTCATCAGAAGAAGTATCAGGTTTGTCACCCTTACCTTTTATATTTTGGTCACCAAAACCTTCATCAGGTTCTTTTTCAGTTGGTTCAGCAAAGTCCAGAGTTTCTTTGGTAATATCCACTGTCTGTTGCATGACAGCCTCAATAATTGTGGGTTGTGGTTTACCCGGAGAAAATTCCTGAGCAATGATACTGGTTCCTTTTGGTATATCTTTGACCTCAACTTTGTGTTGAACTCCAAATGCAAATTTCATCGACCCGGCAATTTGTTTGAATTTAAGTACGTCCATTTCAGAAAATGAGAGCAATAGCACAAAGAAACACATTAAAAGTGCCATCAGATCGGCAAAAGTTCCCATATAGGCTGGTAAGCCTTCGGGAGGGCATTTACATTCTTCCTGATCGCTCACAATGCTTTCCTTTGAATATTTTTAATCTTCGCTACTGGGGCGCTTTTTCTCGGCAAGATAGCCATGTAATACTTGTTCAATAACTCTTGGATTTTGTCCAGCCTGAATGCCTAACAAGCCATCAATAATCAACTGTTTGGCAACTTTTTCTTCTTCGTCTCTAAGATTGAGTTTGTCAGCAATTGGAATTCCCACCATGTTGGCCATAATCGCGCCATACAAGGTAGTTAAAAGTGCAACGGCCATGGCAGGGCCAATGGATTTGGGATCATCCATATTAGATAACATGGCAACAAGACCAACAAGGGTTCCAATCATTCCCATAGCTGGCGCTATATCAGCCATAGATTTGAAAACACCTGCGCCAGAAGTATGTCTGGAAGAGGCCATTTTCATGTCTTTTTCAAGAATAGACCGAACCACTTCTCCATCATGTCCATCCACAAGTAAGCCAATACCTTTTTTAACAAAGGGATCAGGAATCTCGACATCTTCAAGCGCCAGCAAACCACTTTTTCTGGCAATGTCAGCCAGTTCTACAATTTTCTGAATTAACTCATTGCAGTCGGGTGATTTAAATAACAAGACCTTCATGCCTGACCCGGCTGCACTGAGAAAATCACCCAGAGGATATTTCATCATCACCACAAAGTGGGTACCAACAACAACGATTAATATAGAGGGAGTATCAATAAAGATGTTAATACTTCCACCAAGCACCATGGCCATAACTACCATGGCTATGGCGCCAAGCAGTCCAACGAGGGTTGCTATATCCAAGTTAATACACTCCTTTTTTAACTTTGTTAGCCTTGAATTCGGCTATCAGGCAAAATCCTGATGACATACATCAAGATTAGTAAAGATTTGCCAAGTTTCCAGTAATTGAATCGAAAATTAGGGTAAATATTTTTTATTTATTTCATTCCGCCGCAAAATAAGAGAAAATAGGCCTTTGCAACTTTAAAGGCAGGATTATGAGCTCAAAACAAAACTCCTTTGAGTCGCAGTTAAGTGAACTCGAGTCTATTGTCGAACAACTTGAAAAAGGGGATCTACCCCTTGAAGACTCTCTGAAGTTATTTGAAAAAGGTGTTGGATTGACACGCCAGTGCCAACAATTGTTGGATAAGGCACAACAGAAGGTCTCCATTTTGACGCAAGATGGTGATGTGTTGGAGCCTTTCGAAAAAGAATAGTTATGCCACACAGTGTATTTTTAAATCGTGTTCAGCAAGACGTAAAATCCTTGCTGGAGAAACTACTTCCTTCTGATGATACAAAACCGCAAAGATTACATCAGGCAATGCGGTATGCTGTACTCAATCCTGGCAAAAGGTTGAGGCCAGCTTTGGTGTATGCCACGGGTGAAATGTTGGGTGCTGATGCATCGAAATTGGCGATTCCTGCTGTTGCAGTTGAATTGATCCACGCTTATTCCCTGATCCATGATGACTTACCTTGCATGGATGATGACGATTTAAGACGTGGAAAACCGACCTGTCATATAGCTTTCGATGAAGCGACAGCTATTTTGGCTGGAGACGCCCTGCAGACTTTGGCCTTTGAATTGTTGGTTTCAGAATCAGATTTTAATGTCAGAGATGATACTCGCCTTAAAATATTGGCCGTTTTAAGTCAGGCAAGCGGTTCTTTGGGAATGGGCGGCGGCCAGGCAATTGATCTTGAATTAACAGATCAGAAATCACCAACACTAGAAATGCTGGAATTTATGCATCAAATGAAAACCGGGGCATTGATTGATGCCTCGGTAATGATGGGTTATTTGGCAAGTGAAACGGCAGATATGGAGGTACTGGAACACCTTAAAACCTATAGTGCTGCTTTAGGTCTGGCATTTCAGATCAGAGATGACATTTTGGACATTGAATCCGAAACAGCTGTTTTGGGTAAGCCGCAAGGTTCTGATGTGGAAAAAAACAAGGCGACTTTTCCAGCACTATTAGGGATGGATGGTGCTAAACTAAGAGCACAAGAGCTTGCGGATATTGCACTTGAAGCCTTGCATCATTTACCTTATAAGAGCGATAATCTGGCATTATTTGCCAACTATATTGTAAATCGGGATTATTAGCCCGCAAGCGTAGAAGAAAATAGCAAAAATCGAGTCTGTCGTTTTAAAGATATATTTCAGGTATGTCACGATTGGCAGAGTAAAAATTTTGATTGAGTTGAATCATTGATGTTGTGTACACCAGAAAAATATCCATATCTTTCCAAGATAAATTTACCTTCTGATTTAAGAGAATTGGAAAAAAATGATCTTAAAGCTGTTGCTGATGAATTGCGTGATTTTTTGATTGAATCAACCAGCCAATGTGGCGGTCATTTTGCCGCTGGTCTTGGCACAGTTGAACTTACGGTTGCGCTGCATTATCTATTTGACACGCCAACGGATAAATTAATCTGGGATGTTGGTCATCAGGCCTATCCGCACAAGGTTTTGACCGGCCGTAAAGAGTCTTTGGTATCCATTCGTCACACAGACGGGCTTCATCCTTTTCCGGCAAGAAATGAAAGTGAATATGATGCCTTTGGTGTTGGTCATTCCAGTACTTCAATTAGTGCTGCTTTGGGTATGGCAATTGCTGCCAAGGCGAGAGGTGATGAAAGAAGGTTTATAGCTGTTATTGGTGATGGTGCCATGACAGCGGGTATGGCTTTTGAGGCGCTTAATCATGCAGGTGATCTGGACGCTAATTTAACTGTTATTTTGAATGACAATGATATGTCCATTTCCAAAAATGTGGGCGGCCTGAATAATTATTTTGCCAAAGTCTTGTCAGGCAAATTCTACAGCAGTGTTAAAGAAGGCGGCAAAAAAGTATTACAAAACATGCCAACTATCTCCGAGTGGGCGCATCGGGTTGAAGAGCACATGAAAGGCATGGTGCTTCCTGGTACCTTGTTTGAGGAATTAGGTTTTAACTATATTGGTCCTGTTGATGGACACAACCTGCCGACATTATTAACCACGATCAGTAATATCAAGGCGCTAAAAGGTCCACAGTTATTACATGTGGTTACCCGAAAAGGTAAAGGCTTTGAACCCGCAGAAAAAGATCCGATTGCCTATCATGCGGTACCTGTTTTCAATCCATCTGAAAGAGAATTACCCAAAAAGAAAAAACAACTGACTTATTCCAATATTTTTGGAAACTGGCTATGTGATATGGCGGCCAAAGATGAGCGTTTGATGGGTATTACCCCAGCCATGCGTGAAGGCTCTGATCTGATCAGGTTTTCGGAAGAATATCCCGAACGTTATTTTGATGTGGGCATTGCAGAGCAACATGCGGTGACACTGGCTGCGGGAATGGCTTGCGAAGGGGTAAAACCGGTTTGTGCCATTTATGGCTCGTTCTTGCAACGTGGTTATGATCAGTTGATTCACGATGTCGCCTTGCAAAATCTGGATGTCTTATTTGCGATTGACCGTGGTGGTCTGGTGGGTGGTGATGGTGCAACTCATCATGGCGCATTTGATATCAGTTATTTACGCTGCATTCCTAACATGATGATTATGACACCCAGTGATGAAAAAGAATGTCGGATGATGTTATCGACTGCCTATTATCATGAAGGGCCAACGGCCGTTCGTTACCCACGAGGTTCAGGTACAGGAATTAATGCAAGTAAGTCGCTCGAAACAATAGAAATTGGCAAGGCTGAAGTTAAACGGGAAGGCAAGGATAT
>JAOUOC010000346.1 GCA_029880585.1 Gammaproteobacteria bacterium | reverse complement strand
ACAAATCCCAGTTTGTTGTTGAAGCCGTTGCCTACAATGATGATGGTCAGGAAATTGCGCGTGGTAATGGGCTTTTTGTGCGTGGAAAATTTAAACTCAAAAATGCAGATGGATATGGGAGCTAGTTGCGAGCTGCGAAAATTATAATCTACCGTCTTTCTGGCGAACAAGGTGAATTGCGAAGCAAGAGAGAGCAGCCTGGGCTGGGCCAGAATCCAGTGGAAGTAGCCGTACCCTGAGCTTGTCGAAGGGTGTCATTTCTGTAAAAAAGTAATCTATTAAATCCTCTCTACCAATGTAATGGGAGAGAGTTAGAGAGAGGGTTAATTTTACTCCACGTACCTCGAATCTCGTTCCTGCTCACTGTTATTTCTATAAAATGCGTGATACATTGCCGAGCGATTTTTTAACTTCTTGATTTTGTGAAAGTTTTTTAATCAAAAAAAAGATACATTGCTTGAGTGCATATAATATCCTGTTGCCAAGATCGAAAAAGTGGTGTAGTGTGTTGAAATCTAAAGAAAAAGGAATATTAACCCTAGAAGTTAAAAGGCTAATTATATGCGCAACGTGCATATAATAACTGTTGGGCACACAAATGGAATTGAATAAATGAACAATGTCTTGATAGCCACATTACCTCTGCTAGGTGTAGTAATTGGCGCTTTGCTTCAATTCATACTTGGTAGATCCTCTGAGAAACGCAAGCAACTTGAGGTGCTTCGTTCTGAGGCATATTCTACCTATTTGCGCTCAGTTTCAGCATCTGCCCATATGCAGTCAGAGAAAGATCGTTCTGATGTTTTCAAATTAGCATCTGATGCCAAATCAAGAATAGCGGTTTATGGAAGCGCCTCTGTCATAGAAGCTTTAGCTAAGTTTGAAGAAGCAGGAGCTGTTCTAAACAACGAAAACTCTATTGAGAGATTTATTTCTATTGTAAAAGCAATGCGTAGCGATAATAGCCCTATGTCAGATAAAAACTTGAGTCTTGTTTTGTTTGGTACAGCCCAACAAGGCACTTCAGTCGACGCCAAAAATCGGCGCGACTGAGTTTAAACGTTATATTAACAAAGGAATATTTATGGGTTCATCATTTTTACTAATTTTTGGAATGGCAATACTTTTGCTTGGAATCATTCTGGCAATAATTTTTGTTGCATCACATAAGCGCATAGCCATAGCTCACGAAGAGATGGCTGGTGCTCATAAAGAGATTGCTAAGCAACTGGCTTCAATATCCATTGAGCTTCGAAATAAGTACAACTAATAATTAATATCACCTAATGGCTCTAAAAATAAAATCTAACCATACGTTGGAATTCGACGCGATAAAAGCGCGCGTCTCAATTTTGCGTTAGCCCCGTAGGGCGGATAAGCTAAGCGTCATCCGCCAAACAGTTCGGTAATATACGAATATATCTATAAGACTATTGCTGGTACTTAGCTATCCAAAATCTTCGTAAAATGGATTCCCTAAATTCATAGGAATGACATTAAAGAAGTAATTACCCTTGGGAGATTACCACGTCACTTCGTTCCTCGTAATGACAGGATATTTTATGGATTCTGGCCCAGCCCAGGCTACCCTCTCTTGCTTCGCAATTCACCTTGTTCACAGGCATGACACCCTTCGACAAGCTCAAGGAGCTAATGGATTCTGGCCCAGCCCAGGCTGCCCTCTCTTGCTTCGCAATTCACCTTGTTCGCCAGAATGACGGGGTTTTGCTCGCAACCCGCAACTCGCTACTCGTAACTGCTCTATTAATGACAATGCCCACCAGCATGAACATGACCATGAGCAATTTCTTCAGCGGTTGCTTCTCTTACGGATTCAATATCGATTTCAAAAGTTAAATCTTTACCAGCAAAAGGATGATTAAAATCGACATCTGCCATAAACTTGCCAGCTTTGACTATAGTCACTTGCCTTCTGCCCTGTTCAGTTTGAACCACAGCAATCATGCCTTTTTTCCATTTTTTGCTTTGGCCTGCCAAATGTTTAATCGGCACACGTTGTTCCATATTCGACTGATATTCACCATAAGCATCTTTGGCCGCAAGATTAACCGTAAAGCTATCGCCTGCCTCGTGTCCCTGAATTTGAGATTCAAGCGCAGCAAGGATATTGCCATGCCCATGCAAATAGTGCATCGGCATTTTGTCGTCCGACTGCTCTATCAAATCTTGTCCTGTCTCGTACAATTTATAATAAAACTCAACCACGCTATCATTTTCAATTTTCATCGTTATTAACTCAGTGCAAAATAAAGACGAGCATTATATATCACCCTTCATCAGATACCAAAATGTCTAATATCTGGCATTTTTTGCAATCAGGACTACTTTTTTATCCATTTATTGTTTACGATTAACCTGTTTTACATTGGAGCTACGGAAATAGAATTATGGTCATTTTGGCACAACTGGT
>JAOUOC010000012.1 GCA_029880585.1 Gammaproteobacteria bacterium | reverse complement strand
ATACACATAAAAGTCGTTGCAGACCATGCGATCTCTTCTGTCACTGGAATTTGCAAATCCTGATAACCGTTGGCAATCTGTGAAAAGACAGGTGCATAATCAAGAGTACCAAAGACCATATAAACTGCCGCAATACCTAGCAAGAATCCGAAATCGCCAACACGGTTCACCAAAAAGGCCTTAAGATTTGCAAAAATGGCCGTGGGCTTTTTATACCAGAATCCAATCAATAAATAAGAAACCAACCCTACAGCTTCCCAACCAAAGAACAGTTGCAGGAAGTTATTGGACATAACCAGTGTCAGCATGGCGAAGGTGAAAAGTGAAATGTAGGCAAAAAATCTTTGATAACCCGGATCTTCTTTCATATAGCCAATGGTATAGATATGCACCATCAGGGATACAAAAGTAACCACAGCCATCATTGTTGTAGTTAGAGAATCAATAAGAAAACCAACTTGTAAAACCAGATCACCAAACACACCCCATGAATAAAGGGTATAGTTCATATCCTGCGCACTGCCCAAAGCAAACTTCAATGCAATATTTAAAGATAAAATACAGGATACAAAAACAGCACCTATAGTTAACCTGTGTGCCCAGTTTCTTCCGATTATATTACCTGCAAGTCCGCTGATCATTGCAGCAACCAGAGGTAACAAAACAATTGCCAATAGTTGATTTTGCATAAGTTTAATTCACCTGCTCAAACATCAGCCTTTTAGCTGATTAAGTTTTTCAACGTCAATTGTTGCCCTGTTTCTAAACAACACAACCACAATAGCCAAACCAATAGCAGCTTCAGCTGCGGCTACCGTGAGAATAAAAAACACAAAAACCTGACCCACGATATTCTCAAGATAATGAGAAAAAGCAATAAAATTGGTGTTAACCGCAAGGAGCATCAATTCAATACACATCAATAGTGTGATCACATTTTTTCGATTAATAATAATTCCCGCTACACTGATGGCGAAAATAATTGCACTTAATATCAGATAATCAGAAAGCCCTATCATTTACTTCTCCTCCGATTCTGATGATGATGTATCCTTAACAACAGGATCCATCTTGACAATTTTCAAGCGATTTTCCTTATTGGCCTGTAATTGCTTGTTAATATTTTGCGTTTTGCGGTTTCGTCGACCTCTGAAAGTCAATGCAATGGCCGCTATAATGGCAACAAAAAGGATAACTGCAGCTATTTCAAATGCCAACACATATTCTGTGTAGAGGACTCTTCCAATTTCCTTGATGTTGGAGTAATCGGCTGCTTTCGCTGCTGGCGCTGCATAGGCTTCTGAATCAAAACTACCATCAATAAAGCGATATAACATCAGGAAAAAACCAATAGAAATCAGCAAGGCCAAAGGTAATTTTTTCACAAAGCCCTGTTTCAACGCAGCGTAATCTACATCCAGCATCATCACAACAAAAAGCAGGAGCACCATTACAGCTCCAACATAGACTACTACTAAACTGATAGCTAGAAACTCGGCTTCCAATAACATCCAGATGCCAGCAGCACCCACAAAGCTAAGCACCAGGAACAGGGCGGCCTTGACAGAATTTTTACTACTGATCACCATCAAGGCTGAAAAAATCAACCAGGTGGCAAATCCATAAAAAACTATAACCTGAAAACTCATTTAATCATTCTCAATATGTCGTTGTTTAATTTCTTGTTCATGACTGACATTTTCATCTGCACTTTTCAATACTACCTGTATTTAGCATCAGCTGCTCTGTCAGCCGCAATTTGATCTTCATAAATCTGACCCATTTTTAATAACATTGGCTTGGTCATTACCTTCTCATTCTCGTTTTCAAAGTGATAATCGAAAACCCGCGTTTCCACAATAGAATCTACTGGGCAGGATTCTTCACAAAAACCACAAAAAATACACTTAAACAAATCAATTTCATACTTTGTAGTTCTCCTGGTACCATCACTTTCTCTCACTCCGGCCTCAATAGTAATGGCAGATGCAGGACAAACTGCTTCGCACAATTTACAGGCTATACATCTTTCTTCACCATTTGGGTAGGTTCTCAAAGCGTGAAGCCCCCTAAACCTTGGTGATAAAGGTGTTTTTTCTTCTGGATATTGAATCGTTGCCTTTCTGCGGAACATATTAACAAAGGTCACCTTCAAGCCTTTGAGCAGCTCATACAGCAAGAAACTGTTTAACCATCGTTTAAAAGTTTTCATTCAACTTCCTATACCTTTTGTGCCTTAATCCAAATCTATATTCTTTCTGTTTACAATTGCTTAACCATTAATTAAATGGCCATGCTTCAAATTTGATCCAGACTGCAAGTATTGGCAGCCAGACTAATGTTACCGGAATAAATATTTTCCAGCCCAATCTCATAACCTGATCATATCTGAACCGTGGGAATGTCGCTCTAATCCATAACAGGCCAAACAGAGATATAAATGCTTTCATCAACAGCCAGATTGTTCCTGGAACCCATGCTGTCCATTCTTCAAGTATTCCCAATCCTTCAAAAGGTGACAGCCAGCCACCCATAAACATTAAAGCTGTCAGGAATGAGATCAAAATCATATTGGCATATTCCGCCAGAAAGAAGAGAGCAAATGCTGTTCCGGCATATTCAACATGAAATCCGGCAACAATTTCCGACTCACCCTCTGCCATATCAAATGGTGCACGGTTAGTTTCAGCTACACCCGAAATCCAGTAAACAATAAGAAGTGGGAACAATGGTAACCAGAACCATGAAAAAATACCGCCAGATTGCGCATTCACAATCTCAGATAGATTCATACTTTGGGCGCACATCAACACACCAACCAAAGCAAAACCCATCGCTAATTCGTAGGAAACAATTTGTGCTGCTGAACGCATAGCACCTAAAAATGCATATTTTGAATTGGACGCCCAGCCCGCAATAATAACGCCATAGACACCAATTGATGTCATAGCCAACACAAACAGCAATCCTGCGTTAATATCTGCCAGAACCACTTCAGCATCAAAAGGAATGACAGCCCAGGCAGCAAATGCAGGTCCAATAAATAATACTGGCGCCAGGATAAACAAAGCTTTATTGGCTCCACGAGGAATAATAATTTCCTTCATCACCAGCTTGATAACGTCAGCAAAAGGCTGGAACCAACCCTTGGGTCCAACACGATTAGGGCCTAATCTCAGTTGCATATAACCAATGATTTTTCTCTCTGCGTATGTTGTATAAGCAACTGCCAGAACCAGAGGTAATAAAATGGCAACAATTTTAAGCAATATCCAGAAAACTGTTTCCAGCCATGCCATTAAATCTATACCCATAATAAACTCGTTCATGATGTTTTCACTCTCGAAATACTGATGGGGTGAGTTGATGCCTTGGGCGTCTGCTGCAATGCTTTTGCTCGCCTTACCATCGGATCAACCATATATAATCCAAGTGACTCTCTGGTCACATCCTTATCGCTGACCTTACCCAGTGCAGGCGGAACTTTTCTCGCGTTACGCCTATCACTCACAGCATCAAAGACTTCTCTTAACTCATCAATTACCTGTTTTGAAGACTCATACTCAAAACCTTTCAAATCCAGTAAATTGCCTAAAACTCTTAACACTTTCCAGCCTGGTCTTGCTTCATCAGGTGCTTTTACTGCTGCTGTAAAGGATTGCCACTTACCTTCAACATTAATATAAGTACCAGATGTCTCGTAACAACCCGCGATTGGTAACATGACGTCTGCATACTCCGAAACTCTTCCATCCACGTAAGAAGTCAATGCAATTACGCATTCTGCTTTTTCAAGGTTGGTTAATGCTTCCTTACTCCAGACACTTTCCACATCAGGCTCACAGTTCACCAACAAATAGCCTTTCAATCCATCTTTTATCATTTGTTTGGCATTCTTGCCTTTAATTGCTTTTCCTCCGGCAGCTGACTGTGAAGGAACAGCGCCAGCTATTTTATTTCCTGCCGAATTGCCACCTTGAGTCATGTAGCCCCATTTGGCACCAGTTACATTGGCCAATGATTCTGATATCCAGTTAATCACTTCGGCCTGAGGATGCTCCTGTACATATACACCAACAACAATACAGGCATTTTCGCTTTCAATCAGATTGCTTGCAATACGATGATGTACTTCTTCAGCTTTTATGCCTGACAACCATTCTTTGGCTTCAGCACTTAATATATCTGGTCTTTTGGCATCAGCTGCTACTAATACTGCTGCATATTCTTGTGCAAGCATTTCAGGTTTTGGTTGCAATTCTTCATCCAGACGGAAATTGTATTCACCGTCGAAAGGGTTAATAGCCATTGCGCTACCAAAACCGGTAGATCGTCTTACTCTTATTGCTGAAAGTGGCTGTTCATGTCTGAGATCAGCAGCAACCAACAAAGTAGCATCCATATTATCAAGTTCTGCCAACGGGAAATTAAAACCGGAACGTACACTACCTCTACCATCACCGGAAAAATCACGTCGTCGCATTCTAAAATCTATGTTATTACAGCCCGCGCCTCTAATCAGCTTTTGAGTCAAATAGCTTTCTTCGGTCGTCACATTATTACCGAGCAAGGCACCAAACTCTTTGCCTTCGGTTCCACCAATAATGCGCTTCATTTCTTTCACGACAAGATTCAGCGCTGTTTGCCAATCTGTTTCCTGCCATTTGCCATTATTCTTGATTCTTGGTTTTAACAGGCGTTCACCTTCGGTTAATGCCTGGTAGGAAAATCTGTCTCTATCAGAAAGCCAAACTTCATTTATGTCTTCATTTTCTCTGGGAACAACCCGAATGATTTCACCGCGACGGTGATGTACATATACATTTGAGCCTAGACAGTCATGAGGCGCGATTGAAGTCGTTTGCTGTAATTCCCATGCTCTGGCTTTAAAACGCGAAGGCTTGGCAGTTAACGCACCAACAGGGCAAAGGTCAATAATATTCGCCGAGATTTCTGATTCCAGTGTTGACTCAATAAAAGTACCAATTTCAACATGCTCACCACGACCAGTTGCACCCATCTCTCGAATACCAATAATTTCCTGTCCAAATCGCACGCAACGGGTACAATGAATACAGCGCGTCATATCAGTTGCGATCAACGGACCAAGGTTTTTGTCTTTAACGACGCGTTTACCTTCAGTGAAACGACTGACATCCTCACCATAACCTACTGATAAATCCTGTAATTCGCACTCACCACCCTGATCGCAAACCGGACAATCCAATGGGTGATTAATCAACAAGAATTCCATAACTGATTTCTGAGCTTCAATAGCTCTATCAGATTTGGTATTAATAACCATACCTTCAGCAACTGGCGTAGCGCAAGCTGGTACTGCCTTTGGCAAACTGGCAACATCAACCATACACATTCTGCAGTTTGCAGCTACTGATAATTTTTTATGGTAACAAAAGCGAGGGATATAAATATCAGCATTGTCAGCAACCTCAATAATCATTGAGCCTACTTCTGCTTCAAGCTTCTGGCCATTTATTTCTATATGCACTTTACCCATAATCTGACTTAATTACCCTTTAACCAAGCTACGTTTGTGCTCTATCATATATTCAAATTCATGTCTGTAATGCTTGAGAAAACCTTTCACAGGCATTGCAGCTGCATCACCAAGGGCGCAAATTGTTCGGCCCATAATATTTGTGGCAACTCTTTCAAGATTATCCAAATCTTCGGCTCTGCCATCACCTTTTAAAATTCGGTTGATGACTCGAGACATCCAGCCTGTACCTTCACGGCAAGGTGAGCATTGTCCACATGACTCTTCATAATAAAAATGTGCGGTAATGGCTGCCAACTCAACAATACAGGTTGTTTCATCCAGCACCATAACTGCGCCAGATCCCAACATTGAGCCAGCCTTGCCGATAGCATCATAATCCATGGTCAATCCCATCATAATATCGATAGGTAAAATCGGAGACGATGAACCACCTGGAATAACCGCTTTTAATTTCGTACCACCAAGAGCGCCACCTGCCATTTCCAATAAATCAGCGAAAGGCGTACCCATGTTAACTTCAAAATTACCTGGATTATTTATATGACCTGATACTGAAAATATTTTTGTACCACCATTATTTGGTTTGCCCAAATCAAGGAACCATTGACCACCCTTTTCCAGAATGACAGGAACTGAAGCATAACTTTCTGTGTTGTTAACGTTGGTAGGTCGCCCAAACAACCCATAGTTAGCAGGAAATGGTGGCTTGAATCTTGGCTGACCCTTTTTACCTTCAATGGACTCTATCAATGCCGTTTCTTCACCACAAATGTATGCGCCAGCTCCCATGTGGTTATGTAATTCAAAATTAAAATCCGAACCAAGTATTTTCTGCCCCAAATAGCCTTTGGATTTTGCTTCTGCTATGGCTGATTCCATTCGATCATAAGGTTCATAAAACTCACCGCGCATGTAGTTATACCCAACTTCTGCATTCATCACATAACCAGCGATAATCATACCTTCAATTAACTGGTGTGGGTTATAACGTAAAATATCTCTATCTTTAAATGTGCCTGGCTCGCCCTCATCGGAATTACAAACAACATACTTGTTTCCGGGCATATTGCGAGGCATAAAGCTCCACTTAAGCCCTGTAGGGAAACCTGCACCTCCTCTTCCACGTAATGCCGAGAGTTTTAATTCATCAATAACTTTTTCATGCGTTAATTTGCCTGCGATGATTTTTTTCAGCGACGAATAACCACCAACACTTTCGTAGGCTTCCAACGACCAGGGAGTATCAAGATGCAATGTACGGAAACAAACTTCATTAGCCATAAGCTACTTTTTCACCTCCGTACTTTTACTTTTTTTTGAACGCAACATGGTGACATCTGAAATAATCTGATCAATTTTTTCTTCTGTCAGATTTTCATAATAAACTTTATTAACCTCTAACATCGGCGCACCACCACATGCTGCCATACATTCAACCGTTTTTATCGTAAACAAACCATCACCGGTGGTTTCACCTACTTTAATATTCAAACGGTTTTGCAAATGTTCGATAACCTTGTTTGCGCCACGCATGGAGCAGGAAATATTGTTACAAACTGAAATAACAAACTCTCCTACTTCATTCAAATGAAACATGCTGTAAAAAGTTGCGACTTCGTAAACTGCAATATGGGGCACATCAAGATATTCCGCCACTGCCTGCATTAAGTCTTCGGTCAGATAATTACCATTGTGCTCTTGAGCAATTGTCAAGGCAGCAATAATTGGCGGACGTTTTCTATCGGCTGGATATTTGCCAATCCAGTTATCAATTTTGTCAATTGCATCTTTTGGTAGCAATTTCTTTAAATGGAGGCTTTTATCGTAATTAAAATCAGTCATTATCGATCGATCTCCCCAAATACAATATCCATCGTACCAATAACCGCCACCACATCTGCGAGCATATGGCCTTTAATAACTTCGTCCATTGATGCAATATGTGCAAAACCTGGCGCTCTGATTTTGAGTCGATAGGGTTTGTTGGCACCATCGGAAACCAGATAAATAGCAAATTCACCTTTTGGATGCTCTACAGCAGCATAGATTTCACCCTCAGGTACACAATAACCTTCAGTAAACAATTTGAAGTGGTGAATCAGTGATTCCATATTAGTCTTCACGTCAGCCCTTTTGGGCGGCGCAATCTTGTAGTCATCAATCATTACCGGGCCGGGATTATCTTTCAACCATTCAATACATTGGCGAATAATACGATTAGACTGCCTCATTTCTTCAACACGAACCAGATAACGGTCATAACAATCACCATTTCTACCGACCGGAATATCAAAGTCCATCTCAGCATAAACATCATAGGGCTGTGTTTTTCTTAGATCCCATGCGACACCTGAACCTCTTAGCATTGGCCCACTGTATCCTAGCTGATAAGCTCTTTCTGGAGAAACAACACCAATTCCAACCAACCGTTGCTTCCATATTCTATTCTCTGTCAACAAGGTTTCATATTCATCAACTTGCTTTTCAAACTTTTCGGTGTAATCCCAAAGAAAATCCAGTAAGGTGCCTTGTCGATTTTCATTTAAATCTTTCAATTTCTTTTTACCGCGCCAGGGTGACTTGTCATATTGAGCCATCGTATCTGGCAGATCTCTGTAAACACCGCCTGGTCTAAAATAACCTGCATGCATTCTGGCTCCAGATACTGCTTCATAGGCATCAAGTAATGGCTCTCTGTCTCTGAAACAATAAAGGAACATAGTCATCGCGCCCACATCCAGACCATGTGCACCCAACCACATCAAATGATTAAGTAGTCGGGTAATTTCGGCAAACATAACACGAATATATTGAGCTCGTTTTGGCGGGGTAATTCCAAGTAACTTTTCAATAGCAAGCACATAAGCGTGCTCATTACTCATCATAGAAACATAATCCAGCCTGTCCATGTAACCAATACTCTGGTTGTAGGGTTTTATCTCGGCCAGTTTCTCAGTAGCCCGATGCAACAAACCAATATGCGGATCAGCACGCTCAATAGTCTCACCATCCAGCTCAAGGATCATTCGAAGCACACCATGCGCGGCAGGATGCTGCGGTCCAAAATTCAGCGTGTAATGTTCTATCTCAGCCATTTTTCAATTATTTTTCCAATTTCAGGACAAGGTTGTTATTACCACTGCCCAATCATTTTCAATTATATTTATTTGGTATCTCGCCTTATAACTCGAGGTACCAGAATTCTTTCTTCAATGGTTACAGGCTCATAAACACATTGCTTTGTTTCTTCGTCAAAACGCATTTCCAGTTCACCAATAACCGGAAAGTCCTTTCTAAACGGATGACCAATAAAACCATAATCAGTCAAAATTCTTCTCAAATCGGGATGACCTTCAAACAAAATACCGAAAAGGTCAAAAGCCTCTCTTTCAAACCAGTTTGCGCAGTTCCATACATCGACAACACTGGGGATCATCATGTCATTTTCGTCAACATAGACCTTCAATCGAACACGCTGATTCAAACTTACAGAAAGAAGATGGTACACAACTGCAAATCGCTCTTTCGGCCAATTGGAGGTAGTGTCTGCATTATCTCTTCCTCTTCCGAAACCACTTGATGAAGCATGCTCTGTTTCCCATTCATCCTGACCATAAGTAAGGTAATCGACACCACATAAATCCATCAATAATTCAAATTTAAAATCATCATGATCTCGTAATGTCTCGGCGACTTCCAACAAATCTGTTTTTTTCAACTCAACAGTGACTTCATCGTTAACCAATACACAGTCAACGATCTTGTCTTTAAGTGTCTTGTTTATGGATTCAGATAATTGCTTTGACATTCTAATTCCTTACACCTTTCTTGCGATGGTATTGGTTCTTTTGATCTTGTTTTGTAACTGAATAACCCCATAAATTAGTGCTTCGGCAGTTGGTGGGCAACCTGGTACATAAATATCAACTGGCACTATTCTGTCGCAACCTCTGACCACAGAATAAGAGTAGTGATAGTAACCACCACCATTGGCACAAGAACCCATAGAAATAACCCACTTAGGTTCTGGCATCTGGTCGTAAACTCTTCTTAAAGCTGGTGCCATTTTATTTGTTAATGTACCAGCAACAATCATCACATCTGATTGTCTTGGGCTAGGACGAAAGACCACACCAAATCTGTCAAAATCGTATCTTGAAGCACCTGCCTGCATCATTTCAACTGCACAACAAGCCAGCCCGAATGTCATCGGCCACATGGAACCTGTTCTTGCCCAATTCACAACATTATCAATATTGGTGACGAGAAATCCTTTACCTGCCTGACCTTCTTTTACATCATAGGTTTCAGTTGGTAATCTGACTGTTTCTACTCCCATTCCAAGGCTCCTTTTTTCCACTCATAGATAAAGGCTACCACCAGTAGACCCAGAAATACGCCCATTGCCCCAATCGCAAACCAACCTAGCTCCTGAAATACAACGGCCCAGGGAAAAAGAAAAGCAACTTCGAGATCGAAAATAATAAATAGAATGGCAACGAGGTAAAATCGGACATCAAACTTGTGTCTGGCATCTTCAAAAGCGTCAAATCCGCATTCAAAAGGCAGGAGTTTATCTTCGTTTTCTTTTCGAGGTGCGGCAAGATAACCAGCTATCTCGAGAAAAAAACCAAAACCAAGACCGACAATAATAAAAACAAGTATCGGTAAGTAATTTTCTAACATACCTTGTCCCAATTTTTTGTAACCAATGATGGCAATTGTAGAGGTTTGCGTAACCTTACTACATGATATAAATCAAAACAATTTTAAATAACAAAAATATTTTGATTTGATTGTTTTTCATACTAAAAATAGTCTTTTTTTACTGTTATCTCAAAAATACACCGTGTACACATAAAACAACACGATTAAAACCTGTAAATATGATTAAATTTTAGTCGATTTTCATATCATGCAGAGCAATATAATTTACAGCAAGCTCATGGTAAACTAATGCCTTACTCAGTAATAGTCATGATGCTATCTTTTCTTATTAAATCGTCTCAAACCTTGATCCAAAACAAGAAGTAGTATCGATAAACTTATTAAAAACAAAACTGATGACATTCCGTATTGACGATAGTATGTTTTTCTATTTTGCAGCAGAAAAGAGGTCTTGATTCCTGCCTGTTGATATCTTGGTAATTGCTCTATTAACCTTCCCTGATTATTAACAATTCCGGTGATACCATCATTGGCAACTCTCAGTAATGGCAACCCTGTTTCTCTCGCTCTCATTTGAGCCATTTGCATGTGCTGATAGGGTCCCAGAGAATCCCCAAACCAGGCATCGTTACTTATGGTCACTATAAACATGGGTTTATCGTGATTTTCAACTTTATCAATTAGTTGACTCATGATGTTGGGATAGGCAACTTCGTAACATATAGCCGGAATAACACTGTAATTTTTTAACATTAAAGGTTGTTGAGGTGTCACCGCTGGAGAAAAATTGGACATTGGCATATTAAAAAACTGTATTAACCCTCTCAACCAGTCTCCAAAAGGAACATATTCACCAAAAGGAACCAGCAATTGCTTGTGATAGGTTAATCTTTTTTTGCCATAACTTTTTAATGCAACAAAACTTTTATCCAGCTCATCGTTATAGTCCGGGATCCCCAGGATCAGCAGGGTATTACTCTGTCTCGCCAGCTCGTCCAGTTTCTCAATAATAGGTTCTACATTTTGCTCATAAGCAGGTATGGCGGCTTCAGGCCAAATAATCAAATCCTGCTGCCATAGCTTATCGGTTTCCGTCATTAACTTGGACATAATTTTAGAAAAATAGATCTGCTTCCATTTTATTTCTTGTGGTACATTTGGCTGAACCAGACCAACTTTTAATCTGGCATCATCAAATTGAGTTTTTTCCTCAATCACATCGAATGCCAAAAAAAGATTTGCAAAAATCACAACGGATAAAGTTATCGTCGCAATTCTTGGTTTTCTGTTGATAATCAAGAGAAGTATTGCTGTCGAGGTTAATATCACCAACCAGCTAACACCATATACGCCCAGATATGACGCAAACTCACCAAAAGGGGAGTTAAGCTGACTGTATCCCGTAGACAGCCATGAAAAACCATTAAACAGGTAAGAGCGAATCAATTCGCAGCACAGCCAAACCAGCGGAGCAATTATCAATAGCCATACCTGACTGTACTTTTTTAACAGCTTTCCGGTTACAAAGGCAAATAACCCTGTATAAAGCGCCAGATAAGCGACAAACAGCAAGGTAAGCAGTCCTGCTCCATACCATGGTGCATGTCCGAATTCATGAATACTGACATACACCCAACTGGATCCAATAATATGACAGCCAACACCCCATACAAATCCAAGTTTAAACAGACTGACTGCCTGTTGATACAGGATTAAATATAATAATGAACCGATGGACAGAAAGGCAATTGGCCACCATTCAAAAGGAGCAAAAGCGAGAGGGAAAATGGCACCTGATATTGCCGAAAAGATCAGAACAAAACTGGTTTTTTTCAAGCCGTGATTAAAATAATCAACCAGTTTGCTGTTCATTAATCACCACCCGGATTAGTTTTATTCGTCGGGTATCTGCAGAAACAATCTCAAATTGAATATCGTCAATTTCAATGCGTTCACCTCTGGACGGCATGTGTCCAAATGCCTGCATCAAAATGCCGCCGATGGTGTCATACTCTTCATCGCTAAATTGACATTTGAAATAGTCATTAAATTCTTCAATTTCAGTTCTGGCCTTAACATTAAACATGTTTGGTTCAATTTGATGAATATTGTCCTCATCTTCGTCCAAATCAAACTCGTCTTCAATTTCTCCAACGATTTGCTCCAGAACATCTTCAATGGTTACCAGTCCTGCGACACCACCATACTCATCTACTACAAGCGCCATATGATTGCGGTTGGAACGAAACTCTGCCAATAATTTGTCCAGACGTTTGCTTTCGGGAATAATGACCACCGGTCTTAGGTAATCTTTCAGGTTAAACTGTTTATCCGGATCTTTTTCTTGTAATAAAAGAAAGTTGAGAAGATCCTTAGCCAGAATGATCCCTTCAATATCATCTCTATTATCGCCAATAACAGGAAAACGGGAGTGTCCTGATTCAACTACCATTTCCAGCATAGTGTTCAACGCCATAGTTTCGTTCAACACAACCATGCCATGTCGAGGGATCATAATGTCTCTGGCTTGTAATTCGGAAGTATGCAAAACGCCCAACATCATGGACAATAAATCAGAGTTTAAAAGTGAGTTAGCTTCGGCAAGTTTTAATACCTGTACCAGTTGTTCACGATCCTGAGGAGAATTTTCTCGATCTTGTACGGCATTACTAAATAGCGTAGATAGCTTTTCGAAAAAACCCGGGGAGGGAGGATGCTCATCTGTCATTGATTGTTTGTTCTCTTATTACATATTCGGACAAAGTTTAGCAAAGGTCGTCTGTCTGGAAAACAAAAATATGATATTTAAGCGGTTTATTTATCATTATATATGGCAGAGATAAAAAAACCGGTACCAAAGGCACCGGTTTTGTAGCACTTTAAATTCTAAAATATTAATTAGAATCTGTAAGTTGCTTTACCGTAAACGAAACGTCCATTAAAGCCAAAAGGTGAAGTCACAGGATATTTTGCACCCGCAACAGCTGCACCATAAGGATTTTCATCAGGATATTCGTCAGTCAGGTTGTTAGAGCCTAATGTTAAAGTTAAATCTTTATTAACATTATATCTGAACTCAGCGTCAAGTAATGTCGCAGCGCCAACATCAATTCCCAAGTCACCTGAATCAAGGTGCGCTTCATAGAACTCACCGTAGTAGTTCAAACGAGCCATCAATGACCAGTCATCAGATTCGTAAGTTGAAGTGAATGAGAATCTGGTTTCAGGTAAATTTTCTTCCAATTGTCTGATTTTAGTTAGACTGGTTGGCCCAACAATTTCATCAGGGTCAATTACACCATCACCATTCAAATCAGCTCTTTCAACAAAAATTTCTGTCGATGTAATATTTGCAGCAAATGCATACTTCATCTCACCACCAAAAGCATCGTGAGAATAATTAGCTACGATATCAACACCAGATGTTTCTGAATCGAAATCATTAGTGAACCAACGAATTGCCGCCAAATTAACCGCATCAAGAATACCATCATTGATCAATGCAGCTTTGTGAGCAGGAGTAACTTCTTGATCAGAGGTTTGACTGATACGGCCATCAACAGCAATATCAAAGAAATCAACGGTCAAGAAGAAATCACCAGACTCATAAACCAAACCAAAAGTTGTACTATCCGACTCTTCTGGCTGAAGTGGTTGTGCACCCAATTCAACAGACACAGGGTTTGTTGGAGATAAAGTTGCAATCTCTTGTAAGCCACCAGTCGGGCTAAATGAAGTACTGACGTTACTTACATTAGACTGACCCGTTGTAGGAGCACGGAAACCAGTACTGACAGACCATCTTGCTTTTAATGAATCAGACAGTTCATGCATACCAGATAATTTGAAATCAGAAGTTGAACCGAAGTCACTGAAATCTTCGCCACGAAGTGCGAAGTTCACAACATGGCCTTCTGACAAATCAAATTCGAAGTCAACATACGCCGCTTTACTACGTCTTGTGAAAACGCCAGCATCTTGTGGCTTAAAGCCTTGGAAACCATTTGATCCTATACTAAAACCTTGGTCAGCCAGAGGCCCAATTACAAAAGAATTGTAATCGCCATTAGTAATTTCAAAAGACTCCTCTCTAAACTCAACACCATAAGCCATAAAAGTTGTTTGACTTACCTCAGTTGAGAAATCAGCATTGGCTGATTTTTCTAGCTGTGTGTATGAACCTGGTCTAAATTCTCTTGGAGTATTTGGCCCCAAAGATGCGTTCACCGTATTTCTGATACGGAAATCAGCTTGGCTTTGGCCAACACTTACACTGTAGTCATAAGTTGTGCCGCCAGCAAATTCACCACGAGTACCTATAACTAAAGAAACATCAGTTACATCACCACCAAATCTTGGTGTAAAACCTTCAGGAATCATTTCAGCAAAAGTAAAACAATTCGGGTCTGCGGCAACTTGTAAAAATGCCGCTTGATCAAGAATGCTCTGACCTACTGGTGTAAAGATTGCTGGACAAGCGCCACTTCCGTCTGGCGTTAAATCACCGACTATCGCATCATATCCAAGCAAAATATCATCTGATGTATCATTTGGCGTACCATTGTCATCATAAACATTTGTTCCGTAGACTCCACTTCTATTATGCGGATTACGGAAGAAGAAACCTCCGTCAACTGTTCTTTCAGACCAGTTACCAAACATGTAAGCTTCTTTACCATTACCTAAATCAAGACCAACGTTCATGAAAATTTTCATGTCATCTTTAATTTCAGGATTACCCCAGATTTGAGCTGGATCTGCAACACCAACATTACCAGCATTAATCAGAGCGATAGCATCATCTCTTTGAACACTTCTGTCTGTTGCATCTTGGTTATTTAACTCATAACTGAAATTAGCAAAACCAGCATCTGTTAAAGGCAAACCAACGTTACCAGCAATAGTGACTTGATCGCCATCACCTTCAGCATAGCTGCCAGTTTTCAGTTCAACTGTTCCACCGCTTGCATTATCTTTTAATACAAAGTTGATTACGCCAGCAATTGCGTCAGAACCGTATTGTGCAGATGCCCCGTCACGTAGCACCTCAACTTGCTTTAAAGCTATTGCAGGAATCGCTGAAATATCAGGACCTTGTGCACCATCCGAAATACCGCCACCTAAGAATGAAATTACTGCTGCACGATGGCGTCTTTTACCATTAACCAGAATCAAAGTTGAGTCTGGAGACAAACCTCTAAGGTTAGCTGGACGAACCATAGTACCTGCGTCTGAAATTGGTTGCGCGTTTACGTTAAAAGAAGGCGCAGCCGTTGCTAATAATGAAGTCATATCAGCAGTACCGTTAGCCGCAATTTCGTCGCCGGAGATTACATCAACAGGAACTGGAGAATCACCAACTGAACGTGGTGCAGCACGCGAACCAACCACAACCATGGTTTGGCCTTCTTCTTCCTCACTTGCTTCATCCGCAGCAAAAACAGGAGTGCTCGTTAAAGCAATACCCATTGCCAAGATTAAGCTTCTTTTTTTGAAGTTGTTAGTCATGTTTTATTACCCTTTCATTAATATTAAAAATTTACTCAAAAATCAAGCAAACAGGGTGTTTATAAAACAGGTTAAAATGAATTGCAACCAGACATAGCCTCTAATAACTATTTGCAATAAAAAACCGCGTCCTTAACAATTTAAGAATTTAAATTAGCCTCTTACGAAGCAGTTTTAGCAATACAAAATGAAAATTATCATTACGATCATTAATATGAAACGCTGTTTCTTTTAAATGTTAATAATACACTTCTAATTTAAAAAAAACCGGTGCACAAAGGCACCGGTTTTGTAGCACTTAAATTCTAAAAATGATTTTAGAAGTTATAAGTCGCTTTTACGTAGTAGAAACCACCATTGTAATCAAATGGACCACTTTCGTAATAAACTGCTCCAAGAACACCTTGAGTACCAGGTTTTAGTTCTTGAGCTTTCTCGTCAAACAGATTGGTGGCGCCAGCTGATAAAGTAAACGAATCATTTACTAAATAACTGACATCCAAATCTACAGTGACAGCTCCATCTGCAACTTCAGAACCCCAATCAGAGGTATCATCAGCATGAGTTGCATAATATTCACCGAAGTAGTTAACTCTGACGAACATATTGGTTTTATCCCACTCCTGAGCCCAGGTGAAAGTTGCACGATGCTCTGGCATACCTTCTTCCAGACGACGAACTTTTCCATCATCAGTTCTATAGGTTGGGTTTCCGTCTACGTCCAAAACTGGAATACCAGTTCTAGGATCAACTACCTCATCACGTGAATCTACTGTTGTCTCGTTGAAGTTATAAGCTAAACTGAATTTGGTTTCTCCACCAAACAATTGAGTCGAGTAATTTGCAACAATATCAAGACCTGAAGTTGTTGTATCAAAATCGTTAGCATAGTATGTCACTGCCGAAATCAATTCGGGGTTTGTAACTCCCAAAGCTCTAAGATTAGCGTAATCAGCAGGGTCAACAGTGATTTGACTTGATTGAGCCAAACGATCAGTTACTTCGATTGTATAGAAATCCGCAGTAAAGAAGAAATCACCTGCCTCATATACAACTCCCATTGTAGTACTCTTTGACTCTTCTGGCGTTAACTCAACACCGCCGTAATATTCGGCAATCGGGTAAGTTGGAGGCGCGATAAATGTTTGAACCAGCTCACCATTCACCATAGAAGTCTGAGTGTTTACAACATTAGCTTGTCCAACTGTTGGCGCTCTAAATCCAGTACTAAACGATCCACGAACAGAGAAACTATCTGTCGCTGAATACTGAAATGCTACTTTGCCATCAAGGGTATCACCAAACGTAGTATAGTCTTCATAACGTAATGCTGTACCTAACAGGAAGTTTTCACTAATGTCAGCTTCAACATCTACATAAAGACCAATATTTCGACGAGTACTTACGCCAGCAGATTCTGGGCCAAAACCTTTGAATCCATGTGAACCTATATTAAAGCCTTGATCCGCATAAGGACCTGCTTCCCAGGAAGCTTGCTCACCAGCAACGATCTCAAAACTCTCTTCTCTCCACTCTGCACCAGTTGCGATATTAACTCCCGAGCTTGTTTCTTTAACAAAATCAAAATTGAAAGTTTTTTCCAACTGAATGTATGCACCAGTATCGAAATCAGACGGAGTATCAAGACCTAAAGAAGGGTTAAGCGTATTTTTCAAATTAAAACGAGATTCACTGCGACCAACAGAACCACTTAAGTCATAACCCCATCCTGATAACATTCCAGAATTAAATTCACCGCTTGTACCAATGGTAAATGATGTATCTGTTATGTTTCCACCAAACTGAGGTGTGTACCCACCAGCATAACCTGGAACCATATTCATTGAGAAACAGTTTGGATCTGCAACCATTGCCAAATAGGCAGCTGATGTTAATACATTTCCATCTACAAAACCGCCCTGACCATCAGAAACTTGAGGAATAGGTACAACAGGACAATTTGCCTGATTACCATCAACTGCACCAACTAATAAAGTTGCACCACCATCGATTGAATACACATTTCCACGATTATGAGGATTACGATAGTAGAAACCACCCGTTACATCACGCTCAGAGTAGTTACCGAACAAATAGAATTCCTTACCATTGCCAAGATCAAGACCAATGTTACCAAAAATCGAAATATCATCTTTGATTTCAGGATTACCCCAGATTTGTGCTGGATCATTAACTGCAGTATTACCTTGTTGGATCAAATTAGCAGCATCTGGTCGCTGTACACTTCGGCTTGTTGCATCAGCATTTTTTAGTTGGAAACTAAAATTAGCAAAACCTGCATCAGTAAATGGCATACCAACGTTACCATCAATTACAGTAGTTGCGCCGTCACCTTCAAAGAATTCACCTGTCTTTACAGAGAATGAACCGCCATCAGTGTCATCTTTAAGAACAAAGTTCATTACACCAGCAATAGCATCAGAACCATATTGAGCTGCAGCGCCATCACGTAAAACCTCAACCTGCTTAATTGCAGCATTTGGAATTACTGAAATATCTGGACCTTGTGCACCATCGTTAACACCACCGCCTTGGAAAGCAAGTACTGAAGCTCTATGGCGTCTTTTACCATTGACCAAAACTAAAGTATGGTCAGATGCCAAGCCTCTCAAATTGACAGGACGTATCAATGTTGCAGCATCTGAGATTGGTTGAGCACGAACGTTAAATGATGGTATAGCTCCCATCAACATATCTAGCATATCTGCTGAACCTGATGTGCCTAGCTCATCACTGGCAATCACATCTACAGGAACAGGAGAGTCGCCTACCGAACGAGGAGCAGCACGTGAACCAACCACAACCATGGTTTGGCCTTCATCTTCCTCACTAGCTTCATCTGCAGCGAAAATTGGAGTGCTTGTTAAAGCAACACCCATCGCCAGAATCAAGCTTCTTTTTTTGAAGTTGTTAGTCATGTTTTATTACCCTTTCATTAAACATTAAAGAATAGATTATTAATTCACCTGTATGGACAGGTAAACAGGTCTTTTATATATTAGATGACACTCGATTGCAACCGTTTTAACGAATGATAACCTTTTGTAATTAAAGGGTTAGGGGGGGGGAAGGATATTAATGTAATCTGGCTTATAAACTTTTTATGCTCTATTTATCATCACAAGTTATAGCTTCATTTAATCAAATATGGATTTTGATAGCTTAAAGCTTGCATAACTAATATTTCGAGAGATTCCATTTCTTCAGCCTGAATATCAGATATGTGATCATAGCCAATCAGGTGCAAAAAACCATGAATGGTCAGATGAGCCCAGTGCTGCTGTACTTGCTTATTTTGTTGCTCAGCCTCTGATTTAACGACTGAATGACAAATAACGATATCTCCAAGAAAATCGCTCTTGATAGGAGCAACCTGTTCAAACGGAAAAGATAACACATTAGTCGGCTTGCTTTTTCCACGATATTGGCTGTTGAGCTGGAACATTTCCGTCTCATCGACAATTCTTATGGTCACTTCAGCCTGATTGCCTTGAAAACCACATTGCTGCACCGCACAATCAAGCCATTGCTTGATTTCAGTCCTATAGGGGATATCTTTTGCACCACAAGGGTTTTGCAGATCAATCAATAGTTTCATTGTCTTGCATTTCAAAATCGTTATTATCTGAGGTCTTTGATTTTACATCCAATCTGGAATGATCTCGTTTTTTATCAAAGGTTTCATAGGCTGAAACAATCCTTTGAACTACGGGATGACGCACCACATCCTGCGTTTGGAAAAATGAGAATTTAACACCTTTTACATTATCCAGAATTTCAATCGCCTGACGTAAGCCTGATGTTTTACCTTTAGGTAAATCAATCTGAGTAATATCTCCAGTGATCACCGCTTTGGAATTAAACCCTATTCGAGTCAAAAACATCTTCATTTGCTCAACAGTCGTATTTTGACTTTCATCCATAATCACAAAGGCTTCATTAAGAGTTCTTCCTCTCATGTAAGCCAACGGTGCAATTTCAATTACATTCCTTTCAATCAATTTTGCGACTCGCTCAAACCCCAACATCTCATACAAGGCATCAAACAAAGGGCGCAAATAAGGATCAACTTTCTGACTTAGATCTCCGGGTAAAAATCCCAGTTTTTCTCCTGCTTCAACGGCTGGACGTGTCAAAAGAATACGACGAACTTCCTGTCTATCAAGAGCATCAACTGCTGCTGCAACTGCCAAATAGGTTTTCCCTGTTCCTGCTGGGCCTATTCCAAAAGTCACATCGCTGGTTAATATATTTTCAACATATTTTTTCTGATTATGGCCACGTGGGCGAATTTTACCTCTTTTGGTGGTAATAATCAGACGCTCGTCTTCTTTCTCTTCTGTTTGATTAAGCTGTTGGCAGGCAGTTTGAACAATGATGTGCAGGGTTTCAGAAGACAAGGATTTACTCTGCTGAATTTCCTGATATAACGCAGTTAAAACCTGACTGGTGGCCTGACAATTGTTTTCGTCACCAATAATCCGAAAAGCATTGGCACGGTTGTTAATTTCAACACCAAAGCGCTTTTCGAGCAGACGGTAATTTTCATCCAGATGTCCACCCAGTAAAGTCAGATACTGATTTTCGAATGGTTCTATTGTGTATTCTAGTGTTGACATAATAACTTCAGTTGCTAGTTGCTAGTTGCTAGTTGCTAGTTGCTAGTTGCTAGTTGCTAGTTGCTAGTTGCTAGTTGCTAGTTGCTAGTTGCTAGTTGCTAGTTGCTAGTTGCTAGTTGCTAGTTGCTAGTTGCTAGTATTGTAAGTCGAATCGTCATTCCCGCGAAAGCGTGAATCCATGTTTTGTTCTTTCAATGCTCGAAAATGCAAGCTATCCCGCCCTACATGTTAATTTCCTTTATCTCTTCAATCTTAACCAGTAACCCGTAACTATTTTACCTCGCTCCCAGCTCCTATTTTAAATTTCCTCTCAATGAATTAGGCAAAACTTCTGTAATTTCAACATCAATGAACTGCCCTATCATATCAGGACTTCCATCAAAGTTTACAATTCTATTATTTTCAGTTCTACCACTTAATTGCATCGGATCTTTTTTGGATGGTCCTTCAACTAATATTCTTTGCGTTGTTCCCATCATATCTCTGGCATGCTCAAATGCCTGTTGATTTAATCTTTGCTGCAATAATGAAAGTCTCTGCTTTTTAACTTCCATTGGCGTATCATCCACCATATCAGCTGCCGGTGTACCAGGTCGGGCGCTATAAATAAAACTGAAACTCAAATCAAAATTAATTTCAGCTATCAAATCCATTGTCGCCTTAAAATCTTCATCGGTTTCACCTGGAAAGCCAACAATAAAATCTGATGACATAGATAAATCCGGTCTGATCGCTTTCAATTTACGAATTTTAGACTTGTACTCAAGAATCATATGACCGCGTTTCATCCGATTTAAAACCCGATCAGAACCACTTTGCACTGGCAAATGCAAATGGCTAACCAGCTCTGGAACTCTTGAATATACATCAATTAGTCGTTGTGAAAATTCAACCGGATGAGAAGTTGTAAAACGAATTCTGCCAATACCTTCAACAGCCGCTATCAATTCAATTAACTCGGCCAGATCAGCCTCCTCGCCATCATGTTTTTTGCCACGATAAGCATTCACATTTTGACCGAGCAGATTAATTTCCTTCACGCCTTTTCCTGCCAAATCGACCACTTCTGCAATAATATCATCAAATGGACGACTGACTTCTTCACCACGAGTATAAGGTACCACACAAAATGTACAATATTTACTACAACCTTCCATCACCGAAACAAAGGCAGTGACGCCTTCAACCTGCTGAGCAGGCAAGACATCAAACTTTTCAATTTCAGGAAAAGAAATATCAATCACTGGTGAACGATTTTGTGTTACCTCATTAATCATATTGGGTAAACGGTGCAAGGTCTGAGGGCCGAATACCATATCAACAAAAGGTGCTCTCTTGCGGATAAACTCACCTTCCTGACTGGCAACGCAGCCACCCACAGCAATCAGAAGATCAGGTCGGGTGTTTTTAAAATTTTTCCATTGACCTAATTGGGAAAAAACCTTCTCCTGGGCTTTTTCACGAATTGAGCAGGTATTTAATACCAACACATCCGCGTCTTCTGCCACATCCGTCAATTCTAACTCATGGGTTTTATTTAGCAGATCGGCCATACGAGATGAATCATATTCATTCATCTGACAACCCCAGGTTTTAATAAACAGCTTTTTACTCATAATCTATCAGAAAATAATTATCGAGATACAACTCCAAACGATATCTTGCATTCATCTGGCAACTCAATGTTCATTGAAATTTAAAGGACGCGGATTATATCACTGGTTAAAGATCAAACGCCAGAATAGAAAATAATGTCAGGAGCGAGTTGCGAGTTCTAAAGATTCTAATAACCAAAAACCATTAACGCTTTTAATTTTGTCGTTTCTGGCGTAAATTCGTTAAATCCAAACATAACGAGGAATTCCAAAATGCGGCCAATTACTTTTTTCTTACTGGTTTCTCTGACAATATCCTTGCCTAATCAGGTTATTGCCTCAGAAAATTCAAATCCTGTTTTTCAAATGTCTGATGTTTTTGAACTGGAATATGCATCTGATCCTCAGATGAGTCCGGATGGCAAATCCATTATTTATTTAAGAAATGACATGGATATTATGAAAGACAAAAAACGTGCTCATTTGTGGCAGATCTCAGTGGATGGCAAATCAAACCGACCATTGACTAATGGAGATTTTAGCAATAGTTCACCTTTATTTTCACCTGATGGTAAACGTATTGCCTACATTTCCAGTAAAGAGGGCAAAAGTCAGATTTTTGTTCGCTGGCTGGACAATGACAGGGAGTTTCAGGTTGCTCAATTACAATCAGGCGTTAGTAATCTGATTTGGTCACCCGATGGCAAATGGCTTGCTTTTACTCAATTGGTAGCTGATAAAACACCAGCCTTAACAGGTGAGGCCATCAAAAACATGCCCAAACCGCCAAAAGGTGCCAGCTGGGCTGATCCTGCCAAAGTTATTGGCAAGGTGACTTATCGAGCAGATGGTGCAGGTTATTTACCGCAAGGTTATACGCACATTTTTATTGTACCTGCTGATGGTGGCACACCTCGTCAGATTACTTCTGGAGACTATAATCACGCTAGCCGTTTAAGCTGGATGCCTGACAATAAACATCTTGTTTTCTCTGCCAACAGACGTGACAACTGGCGTTTGGTGGTGAACAACAATGAAATTTTTAAAATTAATATTGAAGATGGCAAGCTGACGCAATTAACTGACCGCGCGGGCCCCGATAGTAATCCTAGCGTATCGCCTGACGGTAAATGGATAGCTTACACAGGTTTTGATGACAAATATAAAGGCTTTCAAATTCAGCAGCTTTACATCATGAAATCGAATGGTAAAGAAAGTAAGTCGCTTACTCGTTTGTTAGATAGAACGGTTCAAAATCATCAGTGGGCAGGAAATAGCCAGGCAATATATTTTCAATATGATGATCATGGTGACACCAAAATTGCCAGAACTGATTTAACCGGAACCCATAAAGTGTTGACTGGTCAGGTTGGTGGAACTTCATTTGGCAGACCTTATGCTGGTGGTAGTTTTTCTGTAAGCGACAAGGGTGATGTGGCTTTTACCTGGAACACAACTGAAAGGCCAGCTGAAGTTGGATTTTTAAAACGCACCAGCCTCAAATTATCGGTTCTGACTGATTTAAATGGTGATTTGTTAAATTATCGTAATCTGGCAAAAATTGAAGAAATTAATACCAAATCCAGTCATGATCAACTCGAAATTCAAGGTTGGCTCGCTAAACCAGCTGATTTTGACCCAAAAAAGAAATATCCATTAATACTGGAAATACATGGCGGACCTTTTAGTAACTATGGTACAAGGTTCTCACCTGAGGTTCAGCTGTACGCTGCTGCGGGTTATCTGGTACTTTATACCAACCCCAGAGGCAGTACCAGCTATGGTGAAAAATTTGCTAATGAAATTCATCATGCTTATCCCGGTTATGACTACGATGATCTGATATCTATGGTAGACGCCGTTGTTGCCAAAGGTTATGTGAATGAAAAACAACTTTTTGTCACTGGTGGCAGTGGCGGTGGTGTTTTGACTAGCTGGATTGTTGGCAAAACCGACCGATTTGCAGCTGCAGTTGTCGCAAAACCTGTAATTAACTGGACAAGTTTTGTGCTAACTGCCGATATGTATCCTTACTTCACTCGCTACTGGTTTGAAAAAATGCCCTGGGAAGATGTAGAAGGTTATTGGAAACGCTCGCCCTTATCATTGGTTGGTAATGTTAAAACACCGACTATGTTATTAACTGGTGAAGCTGATTACAGAACGCCTATGTCTGAAACCGAACAATATTATCAAGCTCTGAAACTCAGAAATATTGATACGTTGATGGTCAGAATTCCTGACGCTTCACATGGAATTACAAGACGTCCCAGCAATTTAATAGCCAAAGTCAGTTATATTCTGGCCTGGTTTGAAAGATATCAACAGTAATTTCATTACACTATAAAAGGCAAAGGCGAGGCCAGTTCCCTGAAACCGGTCTCGCCTTTTTATTCATTAAACTTTCCTGATAGCTAAAGTCGGTATTGGGGATCTACCTGCTTTAGTTGTACCTTCTCTTCAGTTGATTCATAATTAGCTAAGTTTGCCTTGGGTTTATCCTTGTTGATCAGTTCAACACTACCTTTAGCATCTTGCGCTTTTACCGCATCGTCCAGATTCCAGTCACTGAGTTGCGCTCGAGTTCTTGCCGCAGCTCGATCCATTGCCTTGTTGTTCATCTGGGCAAAGCCATTCATCAAGATTGTCAACTGACGGCGATCTCTATCATCTGTATAAGGGACTTCATTGATTTTATCGAGAAGAGTTTTTAACTCTTCCGTAACCCATTTTGCCATCACAGCACCTCGCCTGATTTCCTTTCGTTGCCGCAAACAACAAAATATCGATTAGTTTGCATATAAGTATAGTTGTTATTCAAAAAATTGCAGAACGCAATAATATACAAAAGAAAACCGGCTTAAATAGCTTTTATTTTTTAGCAGCTTCCTTGAGTGCCCGATTTAAAATTGAATCCTGTCGATTGATAATGTCCTGAAAACTTCTTTGTACTGAAATATTCGGTTCAAGAGGATCCTGTTTGCCATAACCTTTGTTATCAGAACCTACAAAATTAATCTGCATTGTTGGTAGTGTAACTTTTAATCCTGAATGTTTAAGTTGGGTTGTAATGGGATAAGCAAACTGAACATCAACCAAACTACCAGGCTTTTCTCCAACCGTTTGCCCCAGTTTGTAATAATTGACACTTGCTGCAAACAAACTACATGCTGAATAACAATAGCCATTAGTCAACACCCAAATTTTATTGGGTCTGTAACCTTCAATCACTTCAACAGGATCGATATCAACCGCAATTATCTCACCTTCACCAGCCCAGACTATCTTATGCTGTAGTACATCAGCCCATTCCAGCGGAAGCCATTGCAAACCCCAACTGTACTTATCCTGTCTTCTTTGACGAGTCTTGTTTTGATGATTTTCCTTTAAGGCTTCACTCGCCTTGATCACGCCGCTACTAGCCCATTCAATGGATTGGTTAATCATGCGCCCCAACAAACTTTTCAGATTTTCCAACAAACCACCCTTGTTATAACGCATATCAATGATCAGATTTTTGATTTGCGTTTTTTGCATTAATGCGAATTTATCCTGTAAATAATCATCAAATTTTTCAGGGTTTTCATGGAAATCATTCATCCATAAAAGTGCCGTATTATGATTCAGCGGTGAATAGCCATAATATGAAGTTATCTTACCATTTGAAGCAACCAGCTTTTGCTTAATAGCCTTGAGATTGACAATAAAATGCTGACCTTGCCAACGATACTCAATCACATAATCTTCATCGCTATGACCAATAGCAGGTAAATAACGCGAGAAATTTAACTGAATATTGCGAGTTTGACCTGTATCCGTCTCCTTAGCTGTTAATTGGCGCATTTTCTCAAGAAAATAGCTAATTGGCGCATGGTTAATATTAACGATCTGAGCACCACTGGGTACTTGTTGTTCTGGCGTTAAATCGGCAGCCACATAAACTTTATTTTTATCGATAACAACAGCCAAAGGAAACAGGTTTTCAATCAACTCACCAGCTTCCTCAACGCCGATTTTGGGAAACTGCACTAAGCTGTGTATATCATTTAAACTGGCAAGCAAGGGTGCAATTTTCAGGTAAAAATCTTTTTGTGATAAACCAAAAATAATACTGTTGTAGACCTGATCAAAATCTCGATCAAAATCTGCCTGTTTGGAGCGTACAAAAGGTTGGGGATGGATATCAATCACAGCTTTACGTAACTGTTTTAAATCAGCTTTAAGTAATTCAGGGGAAATCAAGGTTTCTGAAGTACGATATAAACGCAAATCTTCTGAAGTTATTGGTTCTGCTACTTCATCTAATTGACCCGCACAGCCATTTAAAAACAATATAATTGTCAGGGTGATTATTCTTATATTTTTCATATACCTTTAAGACACAAAGTCCTTGTCTGTTTTATTTTTGTGCAGTTTAAAGGTTTAATGCTGTAATTGCCAACTGTCTGCTGATAAGAGGAAGAAATTAAATACCAAAGTCTGATAATTCATGTTCATTAGCAAGCATAAAGAAACAGATTATAATTCAAAAAGATGTGTCATTTCGACCAAAGTGGAGAAATCTCCCAAATCACTACTTATTCACTAACGGTCAAAGGTCAGAATGTCCGCTGTCATATTTTTAATTTCAGGTGAAATAGCTGATTTATGAGCCGTATATTTAAGGTCGTTTGAAAAATAGCATAAATCGGCCAGTGAATTATGCATCATTTCAGAAATTTTAATACAGGACTGCAAAGGTGTTTTTGAACATTGGCGAATGGCATCAACTTTAAACATGACACCTTTTAAACGATGTTGGTATTTTTCTGGCGCGGAAGAAATAAAATCATCTATCCATTGTTTGCGTAACGCTTCAAATGCCTCAGCATCTTTTTCATACAGTTCTTTCCACTCGTCAAAATTAAATTCTTGATTGAAAGCTGAATCGCTTTGCTGATTCTTTTGCATCACTACTACCCCTAAAATCTCTACGTCAAATAATCTCCTATCCCTTATCGATTAAATGTTACCTTGTTGGCAAATTAGTCATTTTCCAATTCGCTCAATTTTTCGGCATCCTATCAAAAGAAAACTGGCTGGGGAAATAATTTTATTAACTGGTTATAAATATTCATATTTTTCTTCAGATAACTGGTTCACATTTTATTGGTTAACATTCGGTCTATTTGATAACGCTAAGACCCTGAAACATAATGAATTTATTCTTTTTATCACATGGATTTAATAGCTGTTAAATTAATAGCTGACAGGCATAAAATATGCAACATGTGTGAAAAATTAATCTAAATGTTGAGCTTGTTTGATTGACGAAAACTTCTGACAATGACTTCAATCGTTGAGCTTCTTTTTGCGTGTCATAATAAATTCATGCTTTGGAAATTATGTAAGAATGAATCTTTCGGTAACAAAATGTTTAATCTGCCTATTCTGATTGACTGTTTATGGGGCGCTCTTTATTATGATTCCCCCTAAATATTGACGCCCATTTTAATTATTCGGCAACAAAATCCTATGCAAACAACCAGAGAACCTTTTATTTCTTCTTTTTTCAAATTGGAATCTGCCGGCGGCATTCTCTTGTTCTTTGCTTCTATAGTCGCTATTTTATTAGCCAATTCTCCCCTGAATCACTATTACGAATTGCTGTTATCCACGCAAGTAGAAATTCGGGTTGGTAATCTGGAAATCGCAAAACCTTTGTTGCTATGGATAAATGACGGCTTGATGGCGGTTTTCTTTTTTCTGGTTGGGCTGGAACTCAAACGGGAA
>JAOUOC010000083.1 GCA_029880585.1 Gammaproteobacteria bacterium | reverse complement strand
GGAATATGATTTGAAATGTTTTGAAGAAAAGCAGTTGGAAACAATTAAAAAGGAGGTTTCAAAAAGAGAAGTTGCTTGATTAGTTAAAAGAGTCAATGATTCGCCAGATAATTATTCATCATCTGAGCCAAAAAACATTTTGAATAAAGCAGTAAAAAATCCAACACCAACATCTACTTTTTTAATGCTTTTGTCTTTTTTTAACATGTTTGATTTGCGCACGATTAGAGTTTTATTATGGGATTCAGTGGCATCAATAAAATCATTCATAAACTTTGATGATTTGGGTTTGTCGCAAATAGTAGGGCCTTGCTTTATTATTGTACAATTTGGTTTGTTGTATGAAGTAGAAAGGCAACCTGGCAGAGCAAGCGAAACACTTAAAATCAACACAAAGTTTTTTAGTTTGAACAAAATATCATCCTTAAGTTAATTATAAAAATGCAGAATTTTAATGTTAGAAATATTCTGCATTAATTTTCATATATTAAACTGCAAAGGCTGAACAATAACTGAATAATAAAAAAAGATGTCAATAAGTAGCTCTCTCCGGTACCCGTACAAATCCCTCCATCAAAACTCTGGCACTACGACTCATTGAAACTTTGCTGACAGACCATCTATCATTATCGATACTGGTTTCAGCACCAACTTTAAGTGTTCCAGACGGATGTCCAAAACAGACGGAATTTCGGTCACCACCACCTGCAGCAAGGTTAACCAATGTACCGGGAATTGAAGCAGCTGTAGCTATGGCTACAGCAGCAGTTCCCATCATGGCGTGATGAAGCAATCCCATAGAAAGGGCACGTACATTCAGGTCGATTTGGGAATCCGCAATCGGTTTACCGCTTGATGCAGTGTAATCAGCAGCAGGGGAAACAAAGGCAATTTTGGGTGTATGTTGACGAGTTTTTGCTTCTTCGATCGATGCAATCAAACCCATCTTTATCGCGCCATAGGCTCTTATTATTTCAAAACGCGTTAAAGCATCTGCATCACCATTAATATCACCTTGTAATTCAATACCTGAATAACCAATGTCACTGGCATTGACAAATATAGTAGGGATACCAGCATTAATCATGGTGGCTTTAAAGGTTCCAATGCCAGGTACTTCCAAATCATCTACCAGATTGCCAGTAGGGAATAAATCTTCATTGGGATCAGACGGGCTGACAAAATCAATTTTGACTTCGGCAGCAGGAAAGGTCACACCATCTAGTTCAAAATCACCGGTTTCCTGAACTTGTCCATTGGTGATAGGAACATGAGCTATAATCGTCTTTTTGATATTCGCTTGCCAGATTTGAACTTCGGCAATGCCATTTTCAGGAATTTTATCAGCATCAACCAAACCATTGGCTATGGCAAATGAACCGACTGCAGCAGTTAAGTTTCCACAGTTTCCACTCCAGTCGATAAAAGGCTTGTCGATTGCAACCTGACCAAACAGATAATCCACATCATGATTGGGCTGTTCGCTCTTTGAAAGAATGACTGTTTTGCTGGTGCTGGAGGTTGCGCCACCCATACCATCGGTATGCTTACCGTAGGGATCTGGGCTACCAATGACACGAAGTAACAGTTTATCTCTGGCTTCACCAGGCACTTGAGCTTCAGTTGGCAAATCGGTGAGATTAAAGAAAACGCCTTTACTCGTGCCACCACGCATATAAGTGGCTGGAATTTTAATTTGTGGTTGAAAATGGCTCATAATCTATTCTCAGCTATTTGATGATTCCAAAAAGTCATTGGCAAAACGCTGTAATACGCCACCTGCTTCATAAATAGAAACTTCTTCCGCGGTATCCAATCGGCATTTCATTTCAACGAATTGAGTCTCGCCATTTTTACGATGAATGACCAATGTCATCATACAGCCGGGCGATAATTCACCTTCAACATCAAAGGTTTCAGTGCCATCAATTGCAAGAGCTAATCTATTCTCGCCATTGATAAATTCTAGTGGTAATACGCCCATTCCAATCAAATTGGTGCGGTGAATCCGCTCAAAACCTTCTGCGGCAATCACTTCAACACCAGCTAATCGAACACCTTTTGCTGCCCAATCTCTTGAAGATCCTTGTCCGTAATCGGCTCCAGCAACGATAATTAATGGCTGTTTGCGATCCATATAGGTTTCAATGGCTTCCCACATGCGTGTGACTTTACCTTCCGGTTCAATTCTAGCAAATGAGCCTTGAACTACTTGACCATTTTCTTTCACCATTTCATTAAACAGTTTGGGATTGGCAAAAGTAGCACGTTGAGCCGTTAAGTGATCACCACGATGTGTCGCATAACTGTTAAAGTCTTCTTCAGGTAGTCCCATCTTCGCTAAATATTCACCTGCAGCACTGGAAGCCTGAATCGCGTTTGATGGAGAAAGATGATCGGTCGTGATGTTATCGCCTAACACTGCAAGAGGTCTCATACATTTCATGGTTCTTTCACCAGCCAACGCGCCTTCCCAATAGGGTGGACGGCGTATATAGGTACTTTGTGGACGCCATTGATACAATGGATCGTTGTCTTGGCCATATTCTACTTTCAGATCGAACATGGGTTCATAAACCTGTTTAAAGTGCGTTGGCTTTACACTTTTGGCAATCATGGCATCAATTTCCTGATCACTCGGCCAGATGTCTTTAAGGCGAACTTCATTACCCTTTGAATCGATACCTAATACATCTTTTTCGATATCGAAATGAATACTGCCTGCAATGGCATAGGCAATAACCAGCGGTGGAGAGGCCAAAAAGGCTTCATTGGCATGAGGATGAATACGTCCATCAAAATTACGATTGCCCGAAAGTACGGCCGTTGCATAGAGTTTTCTATCCAGAATTTCCTGTTTGATTGCGGGATCCAGCGCACCACTCATCCCATTACAGGAGGTACAGGCATAAGCCACGACGCCAAATCCTAATTGTTCTAATTCCGGCAATAATTCCGCTTCTTCAAGATATAGTGTTACGGCTTTTGAACCTGGTGCCAGAGAGGTTTTTACCCAGGGCTTACGTTGCAAGCCTAATTGATTGGCTTTTTGAGCGAGTAACCCGGCTGCAATCATATTTCTTGGATTACTGGTATTGGTACAGCTGGTAATGGCCGCAATAATCACAGCACCTTCAGGCATTTTATCTGTAGTCGTATCGTATGCTTTGGAAATGCCCTTGCTCGCCAGATCCTGAGTGGAGACTCGGTTATGTGGATTAGAAGGGCCAGCGATATTTCTGGTAACTGATGATAAATCAAAAGTTAAAACACGCTCATATTCGGCGTCTACCATTTCACTTGCCCACAAACCGGTTTGTTTGGCGTAAGCTTCAACGAGCTTGATCTGTTCGTCATCACGACCAGTAAGTCGCAAATAATCAATGGTTTGTTGGTCTATATAGAAGAGGGCAGCTGTTGCGCCAAATTCCGGGGTCATATTGGAAATGGTTGCTCTATCACCCAGAGTTAAGTGATCGGCTCCTTCACCGTAAAATTCCAGATAAGAGGAAACGACTCTTTCTTTTCTTAAAAACTCTGTCAAAGCCAGCACAATATCTGTACTGGTAATGCCTGCTTGTGGTTTGCCTGTCAGTTCAACGCCAATGATATCTGGCAAGCGCATATAAGATGCACGTCCCAACATCACGCTCTCTGCTTCCAGTCCACCAACGCCTATGGCAATCACGCTTAATGCATTGACCATTGGGGTATGGCTATCAGTTCCAACAAGAGTATCAGGAAAAGCGACACCATCTCTTTTTTGAATGACTGGCGACATTTTTTCCAGATTGATCTGATGCATAATACCGTTGCCTGGTGGAATTACATCCACATTCTTAAAGGCAGTTTTTGTCCAGTTGATAAAATGAAAACGGTCAGCATTACGTCTTTCTTCAATCTCACGATTTTTCTCAAAAGCATCTTTTTCAAAGCCTGCATGCTCAACAGCAAGGGAGTGATCCACGATCAATTGAGTAGGAACAACGGGATTAATCAATGCCGGATCGCCACCTTTATCGGCTATGGCATCACGCAAACCAGCCAAATCAACAAAAGCGGTTTGGCCTAAAATATCATGGCATACAACGCGAGCAGGAAACCAGGGGAAATCCAGATCTCTTTTACGGTAAATAATTTGCTTTAATGCATCAGTCAGCTTTTCGGAAGGACATCTTCTAACCAGATTCTCGGCAAAGATTTTTGAGCTTAACGGTAATTTGGCATAACTGCCAGGTTCGATGTTATCGATTGCTTCGTGTGTATCAAAAAAATCCAGTCTAGTATTGGCAAGCGGTTTTCTAAATTGCGAATTCATACTTTTATCAAGTCCAGCAAATAATGTAGTGTTAATGTTGTACCTGTCAGAAATTACTCTCTGATTGGGTTTGAAATTAAATGTTTGATATTTTCCGTCAGTAAAGCTTTTTTAAACAAAAAGTGCCAGCGTGTTCCACCCAGTTGACGCCAAAGCACACAGGCTCTGATACCAGCGAGCAAGGCTGCCCTGACGCGATCCTGATTTTTACTCTGCTTCAGGTGCTCAGGCTTACCATTGACCTTGATTCTATGTGACAAACGCGAAAGCGTTTTTTTGTATACTTCGGAGCATTCGGTAATATAATTTTGATAAATTTCATCATCAGTATAAATGTCCTCGGTATTAAATTTTTCAGACAGCCAGTTAATGTCTTTGGTCAGACTGTTCAAAATTTTCGGAGTTTTATTTAGCTGATCATTGGAAACGATCAGGTTAATGGCAAGATGGATAAATTCCGGGTCTTTGCTACCAGAAAGCGGATCAAAATAGCCATTCAAAATACGCAAACCTGTACTTAATTCAAAACTGCCATTATAAATGGCAGCAGCAGAGGGTGCTTGAGTTTTTAATATACTGACCAAAACAGCTTTGAAATCTGTGTCATTGGTTGTGCCTTTCCAGGCAATATTCTGCACAACCCTTATGGATTGAGCCATTGCGGCTAATGCAATACATTGATCTGTGACTTTTTTATCGATACTCATGCTGCAATCTTTTGGTAGATGAAGTTAAGATATTGGTTAATCAATAATTTGATCAATTATACCACCACCCAAACAAATTTCCTTGTCATAAAATACAATTGATTGTCCGGGAGTTACCGCTCTTTGTTTTTGATCAAATCTGACTTGCCAGTTTGAGTCATCCAGTTTTTCAACTTCGCAGTCAAAATCCTGTTGGCGATAGCGGGATTTGGCTGTGCAACGAAATTTATTAGTTATTTTGTCCGGTTCAACCCAATGTAATTGACTGGCAATCAGTCCCGAACTAAACATCAAGGGATGATCGTGGCCTTGCACAACCACCAAAACATTTCTTTTCATATCTTTTTTTGCGACATACCAGGCATCTTCACTGGCATCACTCAACCCACCAATACCAATACCTTTTCTTTGGCCCAGAGTGTAATACATAAGACCACTGTGATCGCCAATAATTTCTCCCTGATCTGTTTCAATTTTTCCAGGCTGAGCAGGAATATATTGTTGTAAAAAGTCTTTAAATTTACGTTCGCCAATAAAACAGATACCGGTGCTGTCTTTCTTTTTTGCAGTGACAAAGCTTTGTTGTTCTGCAATCTCTCTAACTTCTGACTTTTGTAGTTCACCTACAGGAAACAGTGTTTTATTCAATTGTTCCTGTTGCAGGGTATAGAGGAAATAGGTTTGATCTTTATTTGCATCCAAGCCACGCAACATTTTTGATGATTCCCCATGTGTAACTCGAGCATAATGACCTGTTGCAATATAGTCTGCCCCCAGTACATGAGCGTAATCCAGAAAGGCTTTAAATTTAATTTCCTTGTTGCACATAATATCGGGATTGGGTGTTCTTCCATCGCGATATTCTTGCAAAAAATACTCAAAAACCCTGTCCCAGTATTCAGCAGCAAAGTTAATGGTTTTGAAAGGAATATCCAGTTGTTCTGCAATAGATTTTGCATCTGCCATATCTTCAGCGGCAGCACAGTAATCGTCGGTGTCATCTTCTTCCCAATTCTTCATGAAAACACCAATGACATCGTAGCCTTGTTGTTTTAAAAGCCAGGCTGCAACTGAAGAATCAACACCCCCAGACATACCAACAACGACTGTGGTATTTCGGTTTTCTGCATTGTATTGAGTTAGATTGGACATTGAACAATTACTCGATGAATTCAAGTTTGGAATATTGGCTCATGCTTACAAGATCAAGATTTTTTAAAATCTTTAATACACCTGTCAATCATCTGAAACTCATCATTGGAAAAGTTTAATGATTCAAGAGGTATTCGAATTCCTTTTAAATAGTCTTGAAGACACTTGAGTACCAAACCACTTCTGAGGCTTTTTAAAGGTAAATCAAAAATTTCTTCGGCGGTCATCCAGACGTTTTCTATTATATCAGGATCTATTGGGCTGGGAACCTGATTTAAAGGAATATCACCAACAAAACAGAATCTCAGATAGGTCTTACCATTGGTTGCTGTGCTAAGCAGGTAGGTTCCGGTTAAAGCGCCAGGAATAAAATCTAGACCCGTTTCTTCCCTGACTTCTCTGATTATGCCATCAATCAATGATTCTTCCAGCTCTACATGACCAGCTGGTTGATTGTAAACAATCTCGCCCTGACTTGATTTTTCTTTAACCAATAAATATTGATTATCTTTTCTGATTATTGCTGCAACAGTAACGTGAATTACATCCATCATATCTTTAACGTATTTTTATTTAAATTAGGTTCAACATTCAGCTTTATGCCATGAAAGCGGATATTCTACATGAATAAGACTAATAAATCGAAATATCGGACCTTTTTTCAAAATAAATTGAATTAAAGGGGTTAAATAAAAAAGCGCCAGAACTGGCGCTTCATTGTAAAAGAAAATCTGTTATTTTTACCAACCACAAGAGCGGTTTTTGTTTTGTTCATCCAACCAGACTTTCAATGGTGCAAAATAGTCAAGAATAGCAGTGGCATCAAGTTGATCAGAACCAGTCATGGTTTGCAAGGCTTCTTGCCATGGTTTGCTCATACCCATTTCCAACATTGCATTTAATTTAGCGCCTACTTCCTTGTTGCCGTAGATAGAGCAGCGATGCAATGGACCTTCATATCCGGCTGCATCACATAAGGCACGATGGAACTGGAATTGTAAAATATGCGCTAAAAAGTATCGGGAGTAAGGTGTGTTACCTGGAACATGATATTTTGCGCCAGGGTCAAAATCATTTTCATTTCTGGCAACAGGTGCCTGAATCCCCTGATATTTGGTTCTTAAATCCCACCAGCCCTTATTATATTGGTCAGCCGGGATTTCACCACTAAATACACCCCAACGCCATTTATCAACTAACAAACCAAAAGGAAGAAAAGCAACCTTGTCTAGAGCTGTTCTCATTAAATAAGGAAGATCACCCGATTCATCTGATACCTGATCGATTAAACCAATTTCCTTGAGATAAGTATCATTGATGGATAATGCTATCGTATCACCAATGGCTTCATGGAAACCGTCATTTGCACTACCTCTATACAACATAGGCTGTTTCAGATTATAGGCACGTTGATAAAAGTTATGCCCCAACTCATGATGTATTACGACAAAATCTTCCGCATTCTTTTTAATACACATTTTAATGCGATAATCGGTTGTGCTGACATCCCATGCACTCGCATGACATTGAACAGTATGATCTGTTGGCTCAACAAATAAGGATCTCTCCCAGAAAGTTTCTGGTAATGGTTCAAAACCGAGTGAGGTGAAAAAGTTTTCAGCAGTTTTTACCATATCAATCTCTTTAAGACCCTTGTCAGCTAAAACCTTGGTCAAGTCAGTTGATTGAACATCTGTAACAGGGGCGACATCCTCAAAGATATTGCTCCAGCCTTGAGCCCACATATTGCCCAGTAAATGAGCGGGTATAGGTTGATCCAGCGCAACAACTTCATCACCGTATTTGCTATTTAACCTGGCTCTGACGTGACATTGTAAAGATTCGTATAAGGGTTTTACCTGATTCCAGACACGATCCATATCTTCTGCAAATGCATCTGCTGGCATATCATATTTTGACCGCCATAATGCACCCGTATCAGCAAACCCAAGCTCTTTGGATCCTTCATTGGCAATTTCAACCATGCGTTGATAAGACTTTCTCATTTGCGGAGAAACAGTACGCCATTTTATCCATGCAGATCTTTTTTCCTCATGCGTTGCTTCTGGATCGGCAATAATTGTACTTAATTCACCCAAATTAAAACATTCACCATACTCATCACAGCCTTTTGCATAGGTAGCGTCAAGATTCGATGTGATTTCTGCTAATTCTTTGACTTTATCAGCTGATTCTGGCGCGGGAAGAACTAATCCCATTTTGATGATTTCCAGTTTTCTACGAGTATCAAAATCTACTTCGACATCATTAAATTGCTTGGCTTTTAAAGCCAACTCTACGCCTGTTTTTGTCATCTGCTCACTGGCACGGGCCATTAAAGCATTGGTATCGGAAGTTACAAAATTGGCTTGAACCCATGCTGTCTGATTGATGTATTCATAATCTTTTGTAATGACTTCTTCCGCTTCTTTTACAAAAGCAATGGCATCTTGTTTTGTTGCGGAGAATTGGTCGGTTTGTGTTGCATCAGTTTTATCGTCTGCGCTGCAAGCAGATAAAACCAGCAAACTCAATAATGCAGGTTTAAATATTGATTTCATAATAATTTCCTTTGCTTTTATGGTGTTGTGACTGTTTAAGATATTTATAATAATAATGATTAATCTTGAATGTACCGATTATATAGCCTTATGATTTGGCATCAAGTTGAAAGTGAACTTTATTAATTTTAATTTTTTGTGATCTGTTTTGCTATATTTCAAATTGTTCTGGATAATTCAAAAAAGCCTGACTATTTTGTGACCTGTATCAGCTATTTTTTTCGGATATGGTATAGTATTGTTTCAGATTATTTAAAACTAAAACAATAACCAAAACACAAAAGCAGATGTTTTTCGTTGTGTTTTTCACAATAACCAGAAAAACAATAATTGAGGGTTGGCAGGATTTTCATTAACAGGACGTTGTTGGATAACATGGGGTAGATGTTATTCAATTCGGGTAAAAATATTTTTACTTTTAATTGATGGTTTTGTTAATGAGGTATATTTTGTGAAGTTCTACAACTCATATGTTCTGTATGTTCTTGCTCTTATTGTAAGTGTAATGTCTGCTAATGTTAGTGAAGCTGCTAGTGTTGAGCTAGATGAAGTTGCAACTGTTTCTCTTGGTGGTGAGCAATTAAAACTTAAAGGTACTGCCACCAAAAATCATTCACATCAGGCAGTTTATGTTGGTGGCTTATATGCACCAGATGATATCAACACTGCAGAAGAAATTCTTAATGACGATGGTT
>JAOUOC010000345.1 GCA_029880585.1 Gammaproteobacteria bacterium | reverse complement strand
AGTATTCGCCGTAAAAATTCTGTTAAAAATTAATTAATTGAAAAGTTTGCTAAGTCTAGCCAAATTCAAGGCATTAAACCAGATCTGATTGTGGATTATGTGGATAATTTGTTGGTTTTTATTGAATTGTTATGAATCAATTGCACGTATGAAAATTTAAGGTTGTAATGAATTCACATTATATTTCCATTCAACAATACTTGAATCACTTTTTTCTATAAGATTAAATTCCATTTCTACATTGTCCATAGCGACTCTGGTTCTTCCAATTTCTATAAAAATTGTTTCTTTAACCTTCTCGAAATAGCCTTTTTCAACTTCAAACCTTACTACGCTATATTCTATCGGCACATTACATCGAGAATCATTTAGCAGTTTATCTTCATCTAAGTAACTGTTGCACAATTCAGTAGTGTCATCTTCATAATCATCACTGAAAAACTTCCCCTTATAATAATAACCATAATCTACAATAATCAATTTACCTTCTTTTATTAATATTGATTCAACTTTTTCAGCAACTAGTTCGATAGTGTCATATTTTATTCTTTCATAAACAGCTGAAGGTGAAAAACAATCTGTGTCTGGAATAATATCTTCGATCTCCGAGACATATTTAGACAGCTGCTTTCCAAAACAATATCTAGTAAGTGGAACAGAATGTTCCTCTAAAAAATATTGAGAATTCAGGAGTTTTTCTTTTTTATCGTTATTGATTCTACTTACAACAAACACTCCCAAATCCTTGCTATTAAAAACGCGCTTAGAATGTTGATATCTTGCAGCATATATCTCATCTGACAAATGTTTACCTGCTAAAACATCAACCACTTTTATTCTGTGTCTAATAAATAAATTCATGCAAATAGTATTAGGCTCAAAGCAACCTGATGGTTGAACATCAACAGAGATACTGTCTTGCTCCATCAAGTATCCAACAAAGATTGTGTTTTCCTCAGCACTAAGAGCAAAAGGGCTTAAAGATAAAATAAGCAATAATAGTGTTTTCATTTTTCTGAAGTATTATTATTTAATATTCGATGAATTTATAACAATCTATCTAATTTGGCAATTTAAATACAGCTTGGTGATTCAAAACTTCTGTAACACTAATGATTTAATAGATTCTGGCCTCCGCCAGAATGACATTTTTATTAACACACCCATTTCTATTTTTGATATAGTCTGCGACATATAATCTTTAAGAGAACAAAATGAAATACATCACCGATTTAAGTACGCCCTGCCTGCTAATAGAGAAAAACAAACTGGACAAAAACATCCAAAGAATCAATCAGGCTGCCAGCAAAAAATCACTTAGTTTGCGGCTGCATTTAAAGACAGTAAAATCCGTTGAAGGCGCTTTATATATCTTGCCTGCCAAGGATACACCTATTGCAGTGTCAACGTTAAAAGAAGCCGAAATACTCGGTAAAAATGGAATTACTGATATTCTTTATACCGTTGCCATACCACCACAAAAACTGGATCAGGTAGCATCATTAATACAAAATGGTATTAACCTTAAAGTAATCGTGGACAGCCTTGAAATGGCAAAGGCTGTAACAGAATATTCAAACAAAAATAATCTAACTATCCCCTGCTTTATTGAAATTGATGTAGATGGCCATCGTTCAGGATTAACCATTAATGATGAAGCAATGTTGATAGATATCGCCAAACAACTTAGCCAAAACAATCAACTGCTCGGTTTAATGGCTCATGCTGGTGAAAGTTATAGTTATGAAGATCCAGAATCATTATTAAAATCCGCTAATAATGAAGTGGAAGCCTCAGTGAAAATTGCTGAAATAATAAGATCAAATGGTATTGATTGCCCGGAAATCAGTATTGGCTCCACACCAACAGCACTAACAGAAACTGACCAGCAAGGCGCTACCGAGTTAAGAGCTGGTGTTTGTGTGTTCTTTGATTTGTTTCAGACGGGTGTTGGTGTCTGTGATGTTAAAGATATTGCCTTGTCAGTCCTGACAACTGTTATTGGCACAAATTCTACAAATGATCGCATAATGATTGATGCTGGCTGGATGGCTTTATCCCGAGACAGAGGTACTGCCAACCAAAAAGTTGACCAGTTTTATGGTTTGGTCTGTGATGAATCAGGTAATTTAGTCGATGGTCTTGTTGTTAAGTCAGTCAATCAGGAGCATGGTATCATTGAAATGAGAGATACCAATAATGGCAAATTACCTGAAATGCCAATAGGAACAAGACTCAGAATATTAACAAACCATGCTTGTGCTACAAGCGCGCAGCATGGTAAATACTATTTAATGGATGGCGAGCAGATTTGTTCTACCTGGGACAGATTTAATGGTTGGTAACGCCGATAAATAGAGGAAATAAACAACATGACATCTTTAAAATTAATTCAAACAGATAAATCGCCTGCACCTAAAGGCCATTATTCACAGGCTG
>JAOUOC010000082.1 GCA_029880585.1 Gammaproteobacteria bacterium | reverse complement strand
GCCAAAACAACATATTTGGCCTGAAACACTTCAACCATACCACTATCACGATTCAATGCATAAGCACCATGACATCTGTTATTGTGACCTATCAATCCCAGTTTGTGACTGGTGATCAAATCCACCGCATTATAATTTTCAAATAATTTAACATTCTTTTTGCTGGCCACCAGATCCGACAATGTATTTTGAACTGCCTTGCCTGTGGCATCTGCCGAATGAATAATACGTCTGTGACTATGGCCACCTTCTCGGGTTAAATGATAGCTCTCAAGACCACCTGATTCAGTTGATCGACTAAAGGGAACGCCTTGCTCTATTAACCATTCAATGGCAGAGCGGCTATTTTCTACGGTATATCTCACCGCATCTGCATGACAAAGCCCTGCGCCAGCAATCAGCGTGTCATCGATGTGCGATTCAACAGAATCCTTATCATCCAGTACAGCCGCAATACCGCCTTGTGCGTAAAAAGTGGCTCCCTCTGATAACTGACTTTTGCACAAAACATGAATAGAAAGTTCATCTCCCAGATTGAGCGCACAGGTTAAACCTGCAGCACCGCTACCGATAATAAGAACGTCAGCTTGATGTTTAACCGTCATATTTTTATATCTGGATTTTTGGAAAAACACATTTTGCGTAAAAAAGCAGATAAAATCCATTTATTTCTGACATCAATTTATTTGTTTACAATTTTTGTTTGCATAAGGTCATTTAAAACAAATAAAATTTCATCTGGGGAACTAAAGCCACTCCCCGATTGTCGATTGATGGAAACTGATACCTCATAACTTTCAATAGTAACGTAGTGATAATCATTCTGTTACTATTGTAATTTGCAGATTAAACACCATATCAGCTGAGAAGAATAAGCGGAAAATAGAAGTTAAATGAATAATACAACTGATGACGAACTGATTAGACGCGTACAAAGAGGCGACAAAAAAGCCTTTGACCTGCTGGTTTCCAAATATCAAAGCAAGGTACTTTCCATTATTAGTCGATTGATTAAGGATCATGCTGAAATTTATGATGTGGCTCAAGATACGTTTATCAAGGCATATCGTGCTCTACCTACATTTCGTGGTGATAGTCAGTTTTATACCTGGATTTATCGAATAGCGATTAACACTGCAAAAAACCATTTGACTGCAAAAGGTCGCAGACCACCAGCAGCCGATATAGATTCACAAGATGCCGAAGACTATGGTCTGAGTGAATCACTGAATGAAAATGCTTCACCAGAACAGTTACTAATGCGAGATCAGTTACAACAGGTGATTTTTGATAGCATTGAATCTCTGCCTGACGAACTGAAAACAGCAATTACACTTAGAGAAATGGATGGCCTGAGCTACGAAGAAATTGCAGAATATATGGATTGCCCGGTTGGAACTGTTCGCTCCAGAATATTCAGAGCAAGGGAAGCCATTGACGAAAAGGTCAGACCATTATTAAATTAGTGAATTATTTTTGAACAGGACGGAACTAATCTAAAATGTATCAGTCAGAAAGGCAGCAATCAGGATTAAAGGTCATAAAATATTCAAAATATTTCAGCCTTGGTCTTAATATTTGCCTTTGGAGAAGTTAATATTAAGCAGTTAATACAAAATTTAATACGAAACTTAATACTACATATTGAACAAAAAATTGAGTAATACCATGTCAAACAAAGATAACGTTAAACCTGTTAATTTTGAAGGGCAGTCAACATCATCAAATCCTGATCAGTTATTATCAGAGTTGATGGACGACCAGGTTTCCGATGAAGCAATTGAACATTTGATTAATGTTGAATCCAGTAAAGAAAAGTGGTTCAGATATCATCTGGTTCGTTCTGTTCTGAAAAAAGAAGATAATAATCTTCAATCTTACCAATTCACCGAATCTGTTGCGCAAAAAATTGCTGACGAGCCAGCTATTATTGCAGCACCTAAAAGAGCATCTGGCTGGAAGAAAGCCAGTGGTAATTTTGCAATTGCTGCTTCCGTTGCCTTTGCAACCGTCTTTTCAGTGCAATTAACTCAGGTAGCTGATAACGACTCTTCTTTTAACGGTCAGGAAAGCCTGATTGCAGCTGAGTCAATTGAAATCATTCCTGCAGCAATTGATGCTGTTCCCGATAGTCATGAACAAAGACAACTGGATGCAATTCAGCAATTACTTGATCAAATGAATCAGCAGAACCTCAATAGTCACGAACAGCTGGTTGGTGGTGAAACCATGTTTATCCAGTCTTATATTATTGAAGATAATAGAATGACACCATTTGATAAATCTGGTCAAAGCCTTAAAAGTTCGCCTGAAATGGACGAACGATAGAATAGTGAGTTCGTCACTTTTATTGTGGTTAAATGAATTATGTTGAAAGAAAAAGGCATTGTCACTCAAATCGACAAAGACTATGCCTGGGTTAACACTCGATCAAAACTTTCATGTTCCTCATGTCAGGTAGAATCAGCCTGCGGGAATGCGTTACTGGAAAAATATTTGTCCGATCGTCTTTTTATGTCCAAAGTACCCAATAAAATTCAGGCTCAGGTGGGTGATGAGGTTGAAATTCAGATACATCAATCCAGCGTAACAAAAGCGGCTCTATGGTTATACGGTATGCCTCTTTTACTTTTTATACTGACCGCCATTTCCACAGATTTATTTTTTGATAATGAAGTTCCTGTGATTATTATCAGTTTTACCACTCTTTTTATCAGTTACATGATTCTTCATAAACTTATCCATAAGGTAGGTGATCTTGAAGATTTCCAACCGAGAATACAAATGTCAAAACAAGGCAAATTTGCTGAAATAGCAAATCTGAACCTTAATCTGATTGATATTAAAAATTTATAAGTCGTTTGTTTAAAATTTAGTGAGCCAGACTATGGTAATGCAGCAACATAAAGATTTACTTTTAATACGTGGTTCTCATTTTAAGTCATTCCACTTTTGTAATATCAATGATTATTCCAGATCTTAATAGAGGTATTAGTATGTCAGCTGTAAAAAATTCAATTGTTGCTTTGGCAATAATGTTATTGGTATGTTCTCCGGTTAACGCTGAAGATAAATTAAACCTTTCACAATACAAGGGGAAAATTGTTTATCTGGATTTTTGGGCATCCTGGTGCAAACCCTGCAAAAAATCATTTCCCTGGATGAACAAAATGAGAGAAACCTACTCTAACGACCAACTGGTTATATTGGCGGTTAATCTGGATAAAGAGAAAAAACTCGCAGACGAGTTTTTAGCTAAAAATCCAGCCAAATTTACCATTATTTATGATGAGAACAGCGATCTTGCAAAACAATATCAAATTCCCGGTATGCCAAGCAGCATTCTGTTTGATCAAAATGGCAAGGTGATTAAAGTTGAAAGCGGTTTTTTTGAAAAGAAAATTCCTCAGTATGAAAAAGCCTTTCAGCAAGCAATCACTAATTTATAGTACTTATTTTGGACATGATGGCTTTATGATGAAATTATCGAAACTGAAATGGTTGGTTCTGGGACTCTCTTGTTTAAATGCAGGATGTTCTTCAATGGGTGTAGAGCCATGGGAGCGAGATCTGTTAGCAAAGCCTGAAATGGCAATTAACAGCTCCCCTATGGACGAATCTACTGATGAACACATCTATTTTAGTAAAGAAGCCTCCAGCGGCGGAAAAAGCTTTGCAGGAGGAGGTTGCGGATGCAACTAAATAAAAAAGTTAAACTATCTGTAGCTGAAAAACTGGCTCTGGCTGCAACAGCTTTGATGTCTGGTGCTACAGGTGCAGCAGATACTGAAGATGTAGCCACTGAAAGCAAGGATAATGAATGGTCTTTTGTCGGCTCTGTTTTGGCATATAATGAAACCGATCGTGTTCAGGCTGTTGAGTTATTATTTTCAGCTGACAAGCAATATGGTGATGCAGGTAACCTTTCACTAAAAGTGGTTCTCGATGCTTTAACCGGAGCTTCAGCCAGTGGCGCAATTCCACAACCCACTGTTCAAACATTTACCAGACCATCAGGTAACGGCCAGTACACTATTGCTGCCTATGATACACCTTTGGATGATACTTTCCGGGACGGTAGAGGACAGTTTAATGTCAGTTGGACAGATGCCATTGACCAGGATTCTCGCTATACAGTTGGCTCTAATCTGTCGAAAGAGTTTGACTACCTCTCCTTAAGTTTTAATGGCGAATATGCACGAGACTTTAACAAACGCAATACCACTCTTTCTGCAGGAATATCCTTTGCCTTTGATACGGTAACACCAAAGGGTGGAATGCCTATTCCTTTGGCGACCATGGTTGTAGATCAAGGGCAATTTGCTACTCGCGATGATTTTTTAACCGCTTTCAACGCAACTCGCTCAGCTACTGAAGAAAATATAGATACCACCGAATTGTTACTAGGCTGGACTCAGGTAGTTAATCGTCAAATGATTATGCAGTTCAATTACAGCTATTCTGATGTTAACGGTTATTTGACTGATCCTTTCAAAGTTTTATCTGTGATTGATAACAATGCTCAAACCCAATCTATTGTGTATGAGAACAGACCTGACAGTAAAAAACAACACGCGTTTTTTGCATTGGGAAAATATCATCTGGATGAATCAGTTACCAGCCTTTCCTACCGTTACGTCACCAATGACTGGGAGCTGGATTCACATACCATTGATTTTAAATGGCACTTTTATGGTGATAATAATACATTTTGGGAACCCCATATCCGCTTTTACCAACAGACGGCTGCCGAGTTTTACAACACTTATTTGCAGGATGGACAACCTCTGCCAGAATTTGCCAGTGCTGATTATCGACTTGGCGACATGGATGCCATTACCTTAGGTATAAAATATGGTTTTGAATTATCCGGTGGAAATCGCGCCGAAATAAGAGCTGAGTATTATAACCAGACACCAAAGGCCAATGGGCCAGAGCTGGTTGCTGCAACAAAAGGACTGGATCTGTATCCTGAACTTGATGCCGTGTTCTTGCAATTCACCTATTTTTTCTAGGTTTGTTGCTGACCAAACAGGATAAAAAATGTTATGGTGCCTGTCAGAATGAAAAGATTTTTAATTTAACTCAACTTTCTGTCTGACGGGCTTTTTAATGACCTACCAGCTTTCCAGAGAAAACCAGCACAGCAAAATCTCATTTCAGGCAATGGCCAGTCCTTGCGAAGTCCTGTTGACCACCTTTGATCAGTCTCTTATCAAAGAAATAGCAGAAACAACCTGTTCGGAAACCAGACGCATTGAACAGAAGTTCAGCCGCTATGTAAAAAATAATCTTTGTTGGCAAATGAATCAAAGCCATGGTCAGCCGGTTACCATTGATCAGGAAACATTTCAATTATTAAACTTTGCAAAAAATATGTATCAACTGAGTGATGGTAAATTTGATATTACTTCCGGTGTTTTGCGAAAAATATGGCAATTCAAACCACAGGCAAAACCTCCTTCCCAAATAGAAATTAACAATCTACTTCCGTTAATTGGCTTTGAAAAAATAAATTATGATGAAATAACTTTTACAATGCCTGAAGGTATGGAAATCGATTTTGGTGGTATTGGCAAGGAATATTGTGTTGACTTTATAACCAACACCATTACGCCAATCTGCAAACAACATCAAATAAACTTTCTGGTCAATTTTGGTGGTGATTTATCTGCCAACCAGCATAAGGATAATTTTGAAGGTTGGAAAGTAGGACTGGAAAACGCTGATAATCCACAATTGGCTGATACCGTTATCGACATTAAGCAAGGTGCAGTTGCGACCAGTGGCAGCACAAAGCGGTTCTTTGAATATCAGGGAAAAACCTATTCCCATATATTAAATCCACTCACAGGTAAAACCATAGAAGGCGGACCTCGTTCGGTCAGTGTATTTGCTCAAAGCTGTGTTCTGGCTGGAAGCATGAGCACGCTGGCATTGTTGCAAGGTGCTCAAGCTGAAGATTTTCTAAAGGAAAATCAGGTTAAATATATTTGTTGCTGGTAAAATTTTTTATTACGAATCATTTTTCATCATTTCATGACTATGCACGAGAAACATATTCGCCAGTTCTAGTATCAACCTTAACCTTTTCACCAATCTGAACAAATAATGGCACTCTGACAACTGCGCCTGAATCAAGTGTCGCTGGTTTACCGCCGCTACCACTGGTATCACCTTTTAATCCCGGATCAGTTTCTACAACTTCCTGAATAACAAAGTTAGGTGGCGTAATTGAAATGGGTGTCCCGTTATAAAGCGTCACCATGCAGGATTCCTGTTCTTTAAGCCATTTGGCATTATCGCCCACAGCTTTGGCATCCGCAGCCACCTGCTCATAACTTTTTGGATCCATAAAATGCCAATATTCCCCATCCGTGTACAAATACTCCATGTCAGTATCAATAACATCGGCCACTTCGAATGATTCGCCTGACTTGAAGGTTTTTTCAATGACGCGTCCGGTTAATAAGTAATTCACCTTGGTTTTAGCAAATGCCTGACCTTTTCCAGGTCTGACAAAGTTATTTTCTACTACTGCAACCGGCTCACCGTCTAATAAAAACTTCAATCCGGGGCGTAAATCATTGGTTGTATAAGTTGCCATACAAAACTCTCTTGTTTTTAACTGTTTTACGTTAAAATGTGCAAATGAAAAATTCAGCGCCAATAATACCTGTTTCTGTCGAAAAATGTCACTCCAAAGACTGGAAAATTATCCTTAAAAACGCAATATCAAATCCAGTTGAGTTGTTTGAAAGGCTCGACATTGATTTTAGTCAAACTGATTATGCTATTGATTCAGGAAACAACTTTGCTATGAGAGTGCCAGAACCTTTTGTCGCCAAAATGGAAAAAGGCAATCCAAAGGATCCTCTTCTGCTACAGGTGATATCACAACAACTTGAAAATATTCAGACGCCAGAATTCAGTCAGGATCCCCTTGGAGAAGGTCAATTTCTTGCGCCGGGATTGCTGCACAAATATCATGGCCGCGTTTTGTTGATTCTATCCTCCGCTTGCGCTGTCAATTGCCGCTATTGTTTCAGACGACATTTCCCCTATCAGGAAAACCAGGCTTCAGGACATCAACTAACTCAAGCAATTGACTACATCAAATCAGATACTTCAATTTCTGAAGTAATTTTAAGTGGTGGTGATCCGTTAATGTTGGGAGACTCTCAACTGGAATCATTATTTTGTGATCTTGGCGAAATTACACATGTAAAACGATTAAGAATTCATACCCGCTTGCCAGTGGTTATTCCGCAACGAATTACCGACCATTTTGTTCAGTTGTTTCAAAACAAAAGATTCGATTACAGTATGGTATTACATATCAACCACGCTAAAGAAATAGACGATTTATTTTCTCATTACCTTGAAAAGCTAAGTCACTCAAACATTACCTTATTTAATCAAAGTGTCTTGCTAAAAGATATTAATGACAGCTCAAATGCCCTGATCGAATTAAGTGAACTGCTTTTTAAAAACAGGATAGTACCATATTACATCCATTTGCTTGATAAGGTTTCCGGTGCGGCTCACTTCGAAGTAAATGAAAATCAGGCAAAAAAATTATTACACAATATCAGGAATTCTCTTCCCGGTTATCTTGTGCCAAGACTAGCCAGAGAAGAGGTCGGAGTTTACTCAAAAACCATCATCGTATAAAATTCATCCAGATTTAGCTCAAAACTAAGCATTCTGTCACCTGCAAAGGGCTTTTCATCAGAAAAAAGAGTGATTTGATAGTTAATTTTGTTATTTATACTACACTCACAAAAGGAGCTATAATTTTGCGTATCATCTTAAACCTGCCTCGCTTCTAGTTTATTTAGATAAAAACATTGCGGGTTTTGGAAGATGTTGTATGCACGATATTACCTAATCATTAAAAGTTCGGTGTTGATTTATTTAGTAATCTCATTGGAGAAATTAGTTGTGTAGTATTGTGGTTCAACGAGGGATTATGAAATCAGGAATTGATTATGAAGCAGGGAAACAAGGGACTAACGCTTAGAGAATATCAGGAAAAGAGACATTCAGATCTAGAGCTCACTCCAAAAAAAGTGTCGAATTGGGTTAGAAATTTACCTGTTACAAATTTGGCTAATAGTTCAAAAATTATTTATCACGTTCTGATTGATGTAAATCATTCAGCGATGGAAGCTGATGACCGTTTAGATATTTTAAACACCATTGAAACGATTGCCTGTGAGTTAATTACCTCTCTGGAATCCCAGTTTATCCAAAAAAGCATTAACCTCTCGGATAAACAGAAAAAAATTGTTGCTCTCATTCAAGCCATTCATACTGAACTTTGTCTTGGCTATCATACTGTTATCGAAGCAGTGGAATCTGATGATCCCAAAAGAAGTCATAAAAAACTGCTACATACAGCTTTGACAATGGCAATCCGATATCATGCTTTGGTTATTCTAAAATGTCTGACCTTATATGCAGCCGTACCCAACAGAATATGGCGCGAAGTTTATATTATTTTCCAAATTGCTCAAAAACATGGTCTGGATAAAAAGGAATTTACTGTTTCCCATAGTGATGAAACTTTTTCAATATACAACCATTTTGTCAGAGTCCTGTTATTGAGTATTTCCAATACTTGTCAACTTAGGCAACAGGACATTATTTTGACCTGGGAGTTATTACCTAAAATTATCGAGCATGTCACGTTAATGACCCATGCCTACAACAAACACCACTTTGTGGTGCCCATGATACCTGAAGAAGCTGGACCACCAATCCACAAGTCAATATACAAATCTCGGCACAACACAATTGAGCGACCTGTTAATTTGAAATTAACCGCATACACAGCTGTTGATCATATCAAGCATCTGATTGAATCTACTCAGGAAACAGATAATCAGGCCAATAGAAAAATCATGATCTACAAACACCTGATACAAACCTGGCAAACCTCTGTTCATAGAGCATTTAACAGAAATGCCTGTAGTGAATCGCTACATATCAGTATCGGTTTGAGTGCAACCCACTATCAACTTTCTCAAATTGTTTCAGCTGAAAGCACCAATGTTCAAGCGACTGCTATGGACGCTATGGAAGGCAGTTTAAAAAATGCTTCTATCATGCACACTAGCCATCGTCCTCAGAAAATAACTCAGTCAAAAATGAACTATTTAAGCTCTTCTTCCGCTCCTGATGAAGATGTATGGGCAAGACTATACACCACCAAAGAAGAAATGCGCAGTGCACTTAATCGAATGGACCCCAACAAGCGCTCAAAAGAAGTTATTGCAAGGGAATCTTACCAGCTTCGAAAGGTCGATGTAATTGACGTGAGTCCAAATGGATACTGTATCCAAATCAATGCAGAAAATTTACCTTCCAATGCACAATCGGGAGAGATTATCGGGTTTCTTGACACGCAAAGTAAAGATCTCCATGCTGGAATTGGGCTGATAAGATGGGTAAGAAGGC
>JAOUOC010000344.1 GCA_029880585.1 Gammaproteobacteria bacterium | reverse complement strand
CAAGGTTTTGTTTTCACTTGCAAGAGCTGCAGCCGTGACTTGCGCAATCATAAAGCCGGAATTAACACCACTATCATTGACTAAAAATGCTGGCAATTGACTTAAATGTTTATCAAGTAATAGAGCAATTCTTCTTTCACTTATAGCACCAATTTCTGATGCGGCAATAGCCAAAGAATCAGCTGCTAAGGCAACAGGTTCTGCATGAAAGTTTCCACCGGACAAGATATCTCCAGTATCGCTAAATACTAATGGATTATCTGAGACCGCATTAGCTTCGGTTAATAATACATTTGCCTGCATACGAATTTGATCCAGTATGGCTCCCATGACTTGCGGTTGGCAACGCAGTGAGTAGGGGTCCTGTACTTTTTCACAGCCTGCATGAGATTCAAGAATCTCACTACCATCAAGTAGCACTTTAAAACTGGCGGCAACATCCATTTGTCCCTGATGGCCGCGAATTTGGTGAATTCTGTGATCAAACGGGGTTAAGCTACCCAATGCAGCATCAACAGAAAGCGAACCAGCAACAATGGCAGAACTAAAAACATTTTCCACTTCAAACAATCCAGCCAATGCTATAGCTGTAGAAGCCTGAGTTCCATTCAATAACGCTAGCCCTTCTTTTGCAGCCAATTCAATAGGTTGTATATTTAATTTATCCAAAGCCTCATTTGCAGATATTTTTTTGTCCTGATAGAAGGCATCACCTTCACCCAATAACATACAGCTCATGTGGGCAAGCGGTGCCAAATCACCTGATGCGCCTACAGAACCTTTTTCAGGAATAAAGGGATAAACATCGTGATTGATCAAGTCTATTAGACGTTGAATGACTTCAAGTCGAATGCCCGAATAACCTTGTGCCAAGCTGCTAATTTTTAGCGCAATAAGCAGTCTGACAATGCGCTTATCCAAAGGTTGTCCAATACCTGCCGCATGAGATAAAACCAGGCTTTCCTGTAGAAGTTGCAGCTTATCGTCTGGAATACTGGTGGATGCCAGCAAACCAAAGCCTGTATTTATACCGTAAACCGTTCTTTTTTCATCAATGACTTGTTGTACCACGTCTGATGAATGATTGATTAACGGGAAGCAGTCTTCGTGCAATTCAAATTGCAATTCATTTTCATAAATAAAGCGACAGTCTTTTAAAGATAATTGTCCGGGTTTTATAAGAAATTTATTCATTGTATTTCCCTACTTGTTGATCATAGGTAAATTTAAGCCATTTTCTTTGGCACAGTTTACGGCTATATCATAGCCGGCATCTGCATGACGCATAACGCCGGTTGCCGGATCATTCCAAAGCACTCTTTCAATTCTTGCTGCAGCTTCATCAGTACCATCACAACATATAACCACACCGGAATGTTGAGAATAGCCCATACCAACACCACCACCGTGATGTAAAGAAACCCAGGTGGCACCACTGGCGACATTGAGCATGGCATTGAGTAAGGGCCAATCTGACACTGCATCCGAACCATCTTTCATACTTTCCGTTTCACGATTAGGACTGGCAACTGATCCTGAATCCAGATGGTCTCGACCAATCACTACTGGCGCTTTAAGTTCGCCATTTTTCACCATTTCGTTAAATGCTAATCCAAGTTTATGTCTCAAACCAAGCCCAATCCAGCAAATTCTTGCAGGTAATCCCTGAAATTTAATGCGTTGTTTGGCCATATCAAGCCAGTTATGAAGATGGGGGTCGTCATTAATAATTTCTTTAACCTTTTGATCGGTTTTATAAATATCTTCAGGATCGCCAGATAAAGCTGCCCAGCGAAATGGTCCAACACCACGACAGAACAGAGGACGAATGTAAGCTGGAACAAAACCCGGGAAATCAAAAGCATTTTTAACACCTTCATTATAGGCTTCCTGACGGATATTGTTGCCATAATCCACAGTTGGAATACCAGCATGGAAGAAATCCAGCATGGCCTTTACTTGTAAGGCGATAGATTTTCTGGCTTCAACTGCAACCAGTTTTGGATTTTCCTGAATCTGTTGACGCCAATGCTCAACCGTCCAGCCTATTGGAAGATAACCATTAGTAGGATCATGAGCTGAGGTTTGATCGGTAACAATATCTGGTTTAATGCCATCTTTTACCATTTGAGGAAAAATATCAGCGGCATTGCCCAATAGACCAATTGAAATAGCTTCTCCATTCGATAATGCTTCTTCCAATAAAGACATTGCTTCAGTAATAGATTTTGCTTTTTTATCCAGATAGCCTGTTTTTATCCTAAAATCGATTCTGGATTCATCACATTCAACCGCAATCATGCAATAGCCCGCCATAGTCGCTGCCAGTGGTTGTGCGCCACCCATACCACCAAGACCACCAGTAAGAATCCATTTACCTGTAGTATTGCCATCAAAATGTTGTCGACCGGCCTCAACAAAGGTTTCATAGGTACCTTGCACAATGCCCT
>JAOUOC010000343.1 GCA_029880585.1 Gammaproteobacteria bacterium | reverse complement strand
GAGACTTCCACCAGACAAAGCATTGGCTCCAGCGGAATAACTAACCGCATATTCATCAAAATTAGCGCCGTCTCGGAGCTCTTTAACCATTTTGGCGGCTTTGTTTCTGGTTTTTTCAACCTCTTCAGGCAACTCATTTTCACCAACAGGTAATAAGATATGCTGGATCAAATACTGCATTCTGCTTGCACCCTGCTCGTTAATTTGAGCCAACAGATTATCCACTTCTTTTTCACTGATTTGAATTCGTCTGGAGACAAAGGCGCCACGTGTTCTATTAATTTTAATGTCTCTTCTGATATCTTCACGGAAAGTTTGCCATGGTGTCCCATCTTTAATAATGGATTGGCGAAATTGCGCCAGTGTCATTTTGTTATCTTCACTGATTTTGAGCAGGGTTGCATCCAGTTCAGCATCACTGATTTTGACGCCAATTCGATCAGCCATTTGTAATTGAATTGATTCCAGAATCAACCGATCAAGAACCTGTTGTTTCAATGTTTCAATTGGAGGCGCCTTTTGTTTTCTCTCATTAAGACTCTTAATAATTGAATTCACTCTACGAACAAGTTCGCTACCTAAAACAACATCACCATCAACGATAGCAACAACGCGATCAAGCAATTTAGGCTTTGAAACAGCAGGCATTACCTGCAAAACAAGCATTGCTACCAAAAGAAATCTAAATATCGTCTTCATATTAAATCTTTAATTTCCTGAAAATTCATTAACCAATAGTTTTATTCAAACCTGTTCAAAGCAAACTATTCCAATTCTATTTTTTAATCTACTAACGCTTACCTTGTACCTACTTCGCAAATGGATCTTGATAACCGCGGATACCGGATTCTAACATATCACTAATACCAGATTCACCTGCACTGCCAAAACCTTTGAATACAAATTGAATGCTGATGCCATCATTATAAGGATCGGCGCCTATTGTAATCGGAGTACCTGTACTATCCAACTGAATATTGAGGTATTTTTGTCCAACCACCCGAATTGCCCAACAACAGGATTCATACTCCAAACCTGCAAATGACTCAATTACCTGATCATTTTGCATATCACCATACCATCTGGCAACAAAACGCCATCGTTCATTTACTGGCCATGAGACAGAGAAATCGGCTTCTTCGTTAGCATAACCCGCCAGACTCCGATATCTGTGAGATAGATTGACAATATGATTGGGTTTAGGTTCAAATTTTATGCGGCTTCTTGACTGATTAATTTTGTTAATTGTTTGATCCCATTCCAGATAGCCATCCATTGTTAATGACTTATTTAAATTCAAACTAAACTCACTTAACCAGGGAGAAGATTCCTTACTATCCAGCAGTTCGCCATTTAACTGAATTATTCTGTCTTCAAGATAGTAACGACGACCGAAGCGAAAATTCAACATTTCTCGCCCGGACTTGTTATCAACAATCTGGTTGCCGAGAATGAAGCTGACCTGTTTTTCATCGCCTATTCGATCAATTCCTGCAAAACGGTTGGCTCGCAACAATTGGTCAAAACTCAGATCCGGTTCACTGGTATCAAACAAATTAATCAAATACTGTTGTCGGTAAGGAATGTTGGAATAAAAAATACTCGGGCTAAGACTATGGGTAATATCCTTTCCGAACCAGTTGACCTGTCTGTCAAAAAATACACCTGTTTCAAGGCTGGTAATGGGCAGTTTTCTTTCATATTCAAAAGTTTCTTCTGTTATTTGAGACTCCTGCTGGTATTTGGTCACATCATAACTGGCCTTTGGAATCAGATAGCTCCAACTGTTTTCCATTGGATAACTGATACTGTATCTTGCGTGTTGACGCTCACCAACCGTACGAAAAACATTCTCATGTTCAAATTGCGTCAATTCTGCGTCCAGTTCAAAGCGCAATCCTGAGTCTGTTAACTTGTCCGCCTGCACATTTAAACTTGGCATATAACGATAGTCATTTCGGCCAATTAAGGATTGGTTGGACAAAGCAAATAAATTAATCAACCAGACATCATCCTGATAATTCAGACTGGCCTTACTGGATATTTGACGTTGGTTGGATGATGAAAAACCGCCGCCAAAATCCCTGAAATATTCTTTATCACTCGCCTTTTGCCCGTTGATATCAAACCGCCAATTTTCATTAAACACAGTTTGATGGTTAAACTTTGCAAACCATCTTTCGACATTTTCATTCGATTGAACAGGCTCTAGAGATTGAAGTAATGATTGTCTTTGAACATCATTTTCCATCATCTCGGTATAAAATTCTGAATAGGACTTTTGAGTTAACCATCTCAACTCAACACCCAACTGATCGCCTCTTTTTTCCAGATGTCTGGGGGTGAAGGTAGCATCTATTGATGGCGCTATATTCCAGTAAAATGGAAGCTGAACATCCAGACCATTTTTTTCGCTATTTTTAAATCCCGGAAATAAAAAACCTGACTGTCTACGATC
>JAOUOC010000342.1 GCA_029880585.1 Gammaproteobacteria bacterium | reverse complement strand
GGGATTCAGTCATCACTGTTTGCCGACAACGCATATTACTTTTAGAGCTGATATTGAAGAACTGAATCATCAACAAACAACAAAAGGTGAGTTTTTGGGTTGGTGTAATTCAAATAAAATTCCGCTTTCTGCGATAGATGAAAATGGGGTTGACCGAATCGATGAGCTGCTTGAATTGCGGGGGAATAGTTTGTTTGCCAAATGTGATATGCAGTTGTTTATGGTGACAACAGTGCTGGAAATTGCCACCAATGATTGTTTGTTTTATGCGACTAAGTCTTGATAATGTAGCTTGGTAGGTTGGGGTGAAAACCCCAACAAAAAAAGGTTAAATTAAAACGTAAAAAATGTTGGGGTTCGTAAACTCACCGCCAACCTACGTGGAACTATTTCAGGTTCATAAGGTTTTGATCTAATTTCAATGACACAATGACACAGTGAACAAGGAAAGCAAAAAATGGAATGGGTAATTTTTATCTCTGAAATATTAGGACGCTCAATTTTTTGGCTACTTCCAGCTAGTGTTAAAAACAAACATAGACATGATGAGTCATTTTTTAGTTTTATTGGCGTAATTGCTTTATTTATTCTTGTGCTTTTGTTTTTGCTAGCGTTTCAGTTTGATATTCTTTCGGCGTCAGAGTAAAGAGTTTTATGTAGTCTGGTAGGTTGGGGTGCAAACCCCAACAAAAATGGTTAAATTAAAACGGAAAAAATGTTGGGGTTCGTAAACTCACCGCCAACCTACATGGAACAAATAAAAATGGACTTGAAAAATGCAATACCGACGCGCTGATATTTGTGGGGGAACTTATTTTTTTACCGTTAATTTGGAGGAACGAAATAAAACCTTGCTGGTGGATGAATTTGATAAATTACGGATGGTGTTTAACGACGTCAAAAAACGCCATCCTTTTAAACTGGATGCCATGGTGGTGTTACCCGAACACATACACGCCATGATGACTTTGCCACCCAATGATAATGATTTTGCAAAACGGTGGATGTTAATAAAATCTGATTTTTCACGATTATTACCAAAAACCGAAAAAAAAAATACAAGCCGCCAAACAAAAGGAGAACGCGGCATTTGGCAACGACGGTATTGGGAGCATTTAATTCGCGATGAAACTGATTATATAAATCATGTAAATTACATACATTACAACCCGGTTAAACATGGATATGTAACTAATGCCATTGACTGGAAATATTCAACGATTCATCGGTATGTGGATTGCAATTTGTTACCTAAAAATTGGGCTGAAAACATTGATGATAAAATTGAATATGGTGAATATGTTTGATTTTATGATGTTGGGGTTCGTAAACTCACCACCAACCTACGTGGAATAAATACAAATGGACTTAAAAATACAATGCCGACGAACTTGGTAGGTTGGGGTGCAAACCCCAACAAAAAACTATTCCGCTAAAACCTCAACAGAAACAATCCTGTCACCATGTGCAATACGATAAACAACATCTTGTCCTGAAATTACTTTTGCAAAGATGGTGTATCTTCTATCCAGATGAATGTTTCTGGTGGTATTGATAAAAAACTGACTGCTTCCTGTATCCTTACCATCGGTTGCAATACCTACACTCATGGGAACGTGTTCCAATAGGTTAATTTCCTCACGAATGATCAGGCCGTTTGTGCCTTCGCCATCACCTATGGGATCGCCACCTTGCACCACAATGTTACCAATGACCCGATTAAAATAAGCAGTATCATAAAATCCTGATTTAACACTTTGATAAAAGTTCCAGCTGGTATAGGGCGCATCTTGCAATAGTTGAATAGTAAATTCGCCTGCCGATGTTTTAAACAGAATCTTTTTGCCAAATACTGACTGGATTTTCTGATAATCAGGTGATTCAGCCAGTTTTGATGGAGCTTTGCTCGGTTTGTTTAAAAGGTTTTTGGCATATTGACTAGCCTCAGGTTGCGAGTTTTTTTCAATATATTTAAATAAATTGGTGTAATCCTCACCTTTTATGCCAGCCAGATTTTGCATGAATTTAATTTTGACATAATCAGAATCATGCTTAAGTATTTTACTTCCCCATGTCATCTCATCTTTTTTCTGTCTTTTGATTAATCCATTAATGGCTTCTACCACCATGGCCGGATTTTTATGTTTTAGTTGGTCTTTAAACAAGCGAATGACATGTCCATCGTTTAAATCAGAATCCGCCAAAACTTTTAAGGCAGTTTGACTGATTATAGGATGGTCGCTACCTTGCATTTTGCCCAATTGAATTTGTGTCTGGGTAAAATCAACCAGATTAATCATAGCGCGAGCTGCTTCTACTTTTATTCCCAGATTTTTTGATTCTGCTTTAGGCAATATCCAGGCAAGAATTTCACGATTTTCATCTTGTTTATTTGCTGTGATTTTAGCAGCCAGTTTCAATAGATAAATCGTAGTAAGGTCATCGTAGTCTTGTTGAACAGTT
>JAOUOC010000341.1 GCA_029880585.1 Gammaproteobacteria bacterium | reverse complement strand
CCTATTATCATGAAGGGCCAACGGCCGTTCGTTACCCACGAGGTTCAGGTACAGGAATTAATGCAAGTAAGTCGCTCGAAACAATAGAAATTGGCAAGGCTGAAGTTAAACGGGAAGGCAAGGATATAGCAATCTTGTCCTTTGGTAGTCTTTTAGGAAAAGCCGAAGAAGTGGCGGAAAAACTCGATGCTACTTTGGTTGATATGCGTTTTGTTAAACCGCTGGATACAGATTTAATCGATAAACTGGTCAAGTCTCACAAGCGATTGGTGACACTGGAAGAAAATGCCATTGCAGGTGGTGCAGGCAGCGCGGTAAATGAATATATTGCTTCACAAGGTAAGACGATAAAAATAACTAATTTGGGTATTCCGGATCGATTTGTAGAACATGGTGAGCCAGAAGACTTGCTTGCCAGATGTGGTCTGGATGTAGACGGAATTTTAAAGGCCATTGATGCATGAATTTATCCTGCTTTCCATTGCCCATGTGATTGCGGTTGCCAGTCCGGGTGCTGATTTCGCCGTTGTTTTAAAAAATACCTTACAGTCTGGTAAAAAGAGCGGGCTATTAACCGCCATTGGTGTCGGTTGTGGTATTTCCATTCACTTGATTTATACCTTGTTTGGTATTGCCTTAATCCTTTCCCAATCAGAGAGTTTATTTACAGCAGTAAAAATTATTGGTGCATTTTATTTACTCTGGATAGCCTGGCAGGCGTTTCATTCCAGAGCGAAGAAAGCATCCAAACATAGTCATCAGTCTGTTGAGCTCACCTTGTTTCAATCCTTCCGACAAGGTTTTTTAACCAATGTGTTTAATCCCAAAGTTACCATTTTCTTTATGGTGCTGTTTACCAGTATTGTCAGTCAGTCCACGCCAATTTTAATTCAGTCGCTTTATGGGTTATGGTTGGTGATTTATACCATGTTGTGGTTTATGTTTGTGGCGTGGGTGTTTTCCAGAGAGCAGGTGTTGGTTTGGTATGAGACCCATGGGCATTATATTGATTGGGGAATGGGAGTATTTCTTTCTTATCTGGCGGTGAGTTTATTTTGGTGATGGATAAGATAAAAAAATTAAGTTTTTCAGAAGAAGAGAGAGGATTTCTTGCAGTTATAATTATGTTAGTTTTTTTTGGAATGTTATTGTTTCCATTTGTTTCAATAAAAGATGTAAATTATATTTCAGGAAGAGTTGTTATAGTTGATCAAGATGATAGTGTAGCATCAATAATAGTGGAAAATGATGGAGGAGATAAAGCAAGATTGATATTAGACTCAGTACAACTTAGAAGAATAAGAGATGAAGGTGTGAAACTGCCAGGGCTTAATCTCGAGATTTGGTATCATGGCTGGTTGGATAGAAATGAAATTTGGCAAATGAAGCTAGGTGATAAAATCATTTATAAATTTGAAGAAATGTATGAGAATCAAAAGTTTAGGGCATTGGGGTTTCTCTATCTTGCAGGCTTCTTTTTCTTATTTTTTATATATAAAAGAATAAATCCAGATAAAAAATCTAATCGAAAATAGAGTCTAATGAAGCAAGTAGGTTGGGGTGCAAACCCCAACAAAAATGGTTAAATTAAAATTGGAACAAAAAAAGTTGGGGTTCGTAAACTCACCACCAACCTACATGGAATAAATACAAATGGGAAGTCTAACAACAATTGCTTGGGTGTGAGTTAGTATAAGGGGTCGATTAATGAAATTTATAAAAACAATATTGATAATAGGAATTCTGGTTACATCAACTCAATCATTTTCAAAAGAATTTGATTGTCAGGCACTTTATAATGAAGCCAAATTGATTGAAAAATCAGAGCAATCCCTGAGTCAATTTAAGTTGAATATTCAGACATACATTAAAAGTGGTTGTGATAGTAAAATTGATTTGAATTCGTTCTTAAACCTTTTCTATCAATGGCTTGACTTTATTAACACAGTAAAAACAGTTCAATTTATTGATGAATATATTGATAGTGTGTATCTCATGAGTACTTTAACTGATGGTTTTTTGACGACGACTTTTTATGAAACTTTATCAATAAAATTAGTGAAGGATCCTGAGTTCTTTGTCATTTTCTATAAAGCTTATTTTAATCGTTACTATACAACAGACGAGGATAGTAAGATAAGTATGATAATAATGGCTACCATAGAAGAAGAACCTTGTCAGTTTTATAGCAAAGCATTGCAAGGCTTAGCAAAAGTGAGTGATTCAAGATACGAAGAAACTATTACTGAAATTAAAGATACAATAATTAAAGAAAGTCAAAGCGAGTATGATAAATGCGATCAAGATGAAATTAATAAGTCTGCTAATGGAGGATAAAATCTGATCTCCCCAATCAAATCTCCTCAGCCAAGTAGGTTGGGGTGCAAACCCCAACAAAAATGGTCCAATTAAATTGGAACAAAAAATGTTGGGGTTCGTAAACTCACCGCCAACCTACATGGAAT
>JAOUOC010000340.1 GCA_029880585.1 Gammaproteobacteria bacterium | reverse complement strand
CAATTGGCTCGAGAGCTTTGGGGAGCAACAAATCCTTGAATTTGTTTTGTTAGAGAAAACTGCATGATGACTACAAACCTTCCTGTTTCAATAGCTGTTCTCACCTTTAATGAAGAGAAGAATATAGGGCGTTGCCTTGATTCAGTTAAATGGTGCAATGATATTGTTGTGCTTGATTCAAACAGTACAGATGCGACCTGTAATATAGTAGAAGAAAGGAATGCCAGAATTTATACAAGAGTGTTTGATAACTATGCCAACCAGCGTAATTATGCTTTGAAGGAAATTGAATATAAAAACCCATGGATATTAATGCTGGATGCTGATGAAGTGGTTCCAGAAGAAATGCTGGAGGAAATGGAAAAGGTTTTGCCTGTTGCGGGTGATGATGTAACTCTTTTTCAAATGCGCCGAAAAGACTATTTTTTCGGCAGTTGGCTAAAGCATAGCTCAAGCTATTCCAGTTTATGGTTTGGTCGACTGGGGCGTGTTGGCCGCTTCTGGGTAGAACGCGAGATTAATGAGGAATATCACACGGATGGTTCGATTGAAAAACTGAATAGCGCATTGATTCATTACCCGTTTAATAAGGGAATACATTCATGGTTGGAAAAGCACAACCGGTATTCATCAATGGAAGCGGAGTTGATTTTGAAACAGAAAGTTTCTGCGACATCATGGAAAGGACTTCTTAGTCAGGATCCTGTCCTGAGAAGAAAATCACTGAAATCTATTATATATTCCCTGCCTGGAAAACCAGTTATTATGTTTCTAGGACGATATTTTCTTGCTGGAGGTGTCTTAGATGGCCGTGCAGGGCTTCGATATTGTTTGCTAAAAACAATCTATGAGTACATGATAGATTGCAAGCTTAGTGAATTAAAAAGAATAAAAAAAGATCTACCTGTTTAAACCCCGATCAATCTTTTATTTTAAATAATGCGAATACTTATAACCGGAATAAATTATTCTCCTGAGCTAACGGGGATCGGAAAATATACAGGGGAAATGGCGGAATGGCTTTCTGCTAATGGGTATGAGGTAAGAGTAATCACAGCCCCTCCTTATTATCCGGCGTGGAAAATATCAGGAAATTATTCGGGTTGGCGTTATAAAAAAGAACTAGATGGGGAGATTGCTGTTTACAGGTGTCCATTATGGGTGCCAAAACAACCAAGTGGAGTCACAAGGCTTATCCATCTTGCAAGTTTTGCAATCACTTCGCTACCCCTCATAATTGCAAATGCACTATTCTGGAAGCCGGACATAATTTTTGTTACTGAACCACCACTCTCATGCGCCCCAGGGGTTTTGTTTTCATCATGGATATCACGATCAAAATCATGGCTTCATATACAGGACTTTGAAGTTGATGCGGCCTTTGAGCTTGAGATTATAAAAAACCCATTACTGGCTAGAATCATAAAATATTTAGAAGAAATGCTCTTGTCTAGGTTTGATGTTTTATCAACCATTTCGGAAAAAATGCTTGAGCGTTTATCAAACAAAACAGACAAATTAAAAAAGACAATACTATTTCAAAACTGGGCAGATACCTCATCGATAATACCGGGCACCCATAATGTGCCGTTGAAAAAAGAAATTGGTATTAAAGAGAACAGCATCGTTTTACTTTACTCAGGGAACATGGGGAAGAAACAGGGACTTGAACAACTTGTAGAGGCGGCTGAAACACTCGAGGGTAATGATGATATTGTCTTTGTGTTGTGTGGAGATGGTGCCGTAAAGAAAGATTTGCAAAAAATGACTAGCAACATGGCTAATGTAATTATTATGGGTTTGCAGCCGAAGGAAAGACTTGGTGAACTCATGAATATGGCTGATATTCATCTGCTACCACAAAAAGCCGGGGCTGAAGACTTGGTGATGCCTTCAAAATTAACCTCCATGCTTTCAAGTGGGAGACCTGTTATAGCAACAACATCTAAAGACACACAAATAGCAAGGGTATTAGACGGTTGCGGGCTCATAGTAGAGCCTGGAAATATTGCTGAATTAGTGAAAAATATAAAAATTTTGACTGTTGATAAAGACTTACGTCAAAAAATGGGTCAAAATGCCAGAAAATTTGCTGAAAACCATCTAGACAAGGAAAAGATCCTCAAAAAAATATTCCTGTCAGAATAACCGATTGTAAATTCCTGTAATTTTCCAGGTATTTCCGAGGTGTAATAAATCATGAATGAAGTAATTTGGCGTGCGCCAAAATTAATGTGGGTATTGTTGATAACAGCAATTATAGCTGTTGCATTCTCATTGCAAGACAGTCTTCAAGAGTTAATGAGGATATGGGGGTCAAAAGAAGAATATAGCTATGGATACATAATCCCGTTTATTGCAATATTTTTGTTATGGCAGAAAAAAGACACATTTCAAAAATTGGAGTTTAAGGGGTCTTGGTTAGGTTTAATACTAGCTCTCGTTTCTTTCTTTGTTTATCTGGTT
>JAOUOC010000339.1 GCA_029880585.1 Gammaproteobacteria bacterium | reverse complement strand
AGATAATTGTTGAATATTTAAAGATTTGATATATTGCTGAAATTGTTTGTCGGAAACCTGTTTTCCAGAGGAGTCATAGCGCTTTGCTGAAGGTATTTGGCTGATGGAGAAAATTTTTCTTTTGATGTCTTCTCCTTTCATTTGATTTGGCATTTGATGCAAGATTGTCAAGTGTGGGCTATTGTCAAACAGCCGATTTTGTTGTTTATTTATTTGTGTTTCGCTCAGAAGAAGCTTATTTTCATTCGGAATTTTGCTTTGCCAATAATCAGGCGTTAGCATGGTTTCTTTCACACCAATGACATCTGAAAGAAATGAAGGCTGTTTTGCTGCAATGCAGAAAATTGGAAGCAATATTAAAGCAAGCAAAAGTTGCTTACATCTCACAAAAGTGATATTTGTTTTTGTCTTGATATTCATCTCTACCAATTAAATCTAAATCAAGTTAAGGTGCAATTTCATTTTTTTCTATTAATTCAACGTGTTACGAAAATCTCAAAAAAACACGCACGTTTCATGTGAATTTTCGTTGAGTATATTGAAAGAATACTAAATTGAGCAATTGGTCCGTTTGCTCATTTTCAACTACCGCAGAATAATAAATTATTTACAAATGCTTTTAAAGTGGTATTTTATTCCTTTCCGAATGAATGGGATTTGGCTGATTTATTTTGTTGTTTTTTACAGGTGCAAAATAGTTATCAGTTATAACCAAAGTCGATTAAAAAATCGGAAGAATTCAAATAAATACAAAGGGGGAGTTGATAATGAAATCATCGAAATTTAAGCACAAGCCAACTTTCAAGGCGGTGACGGGTAAGTCCGTATCAGCGCTATTGATTGCTGGTTTAATTTATGGAACACCAGCCTTTGCCGTGCAAACTGGCGGCATTAAAGGGCAGATTAGTACCGAGTCATCCAGTATTTCTGTTGGTGGTGTAACTGTTACAGCAACCAGTAATGTAATGCCAAAACCAAGAACAGTTACTACTGACGATCAGGGAAACTACAATTTACCATTGTTAATACCTGGCCGATACACCATTACAATTGAACATGCTGACGGCCGAACTGATTCCGCCGATGTAGATGTTTATCTTGATCAAACTTCAAGAGCAAACTTTACACTGGAAGCAGGCGAAAACGTTTTAACCATCGTTGGTTCTTCAGCGGTTAGAGAAGGTAATTCAGCATTAACCAATGCAATGAATTTTGACGACATCAATAAATTGCCTGTTGGTCAGGAATATCGTGACCTGTTGAAATTGATCCCTGGTGTTCAATATTCAGAAAACGGTGTTTTGGGACCATCAGCCGGTGGTTCTGGTCGCGACAATATGTATGGTTTTGATGGTGTTGACGTATCATTGCCAATGTTTGGTAATTTGGCATCTGAGCCTTCAACCCATGACATTGAAAATGTTTCAATTGATAAAGGTGGTGCCAAGGCCGTTGGATTCAACCGTTCAGGTGGTTTTGCAATTAATACTACTTCTAAAACCGGTACCAACGAGTGGAAGGGTAACATTGAATACAAGTTTCAAAATAAAGATTTTGTGGCTGACAGAAAATTCACTGACAGACTTAAAAATGAATTGGAAACTACCTGGTTAACTGCTAACGTTGGTGGTCCTTTGGTAGCGGATACCTTGTTCTTCTACGGTTCATATTACAGCCCTGAAAATAGCAGAGTAAACAAGGAAACTGCCTATGGTCCAGCCAAGGACTATAGCAGTAAACGTGAAGAGCTATTTGGCAAATTTACTATCGCTCCAACCGATGATTTTCTCTTAAGTTTGAGTATGAGAACTTCCGATAGAGACGGAAGAGGCGAGTCGGTCGGTGCATTTGATGCAGATAGCACCTCTTTAGGTTCAGATGCCTACCAGGATATTTTTACTCTGGATGGTTCGTGGATTATTTCCGATTACACAACATTTTCATTCAAATATAGTGAATTTGATCTGGAGACCCGTGATGGACCTGATACCTTATTTAATATCTCACCAACTTTGGGAGATTCTTTAAATATTGGATCTCTGGATCAAATGGGTCAATTTAGAGTTCCTACAATTAATGCCAATCAGGATCCTGTAATTGCTCAGCTGTTAATCGATCTTTATGGTTATATTGACACTACTGGTGCTCGAGCTGGAGGTGGCAGCGTAGGTGGAGGTTCTACAATTAATGATCATAACTTCTACCGTGACAGTTTTGAAATGTCATTTGATCATGAAATGGAAATTGGCGATACCAGACACAGCATCCATATTGGTTATATGCAGAAAGAAGGTACTGAGGTCTTGAGCCGAATCTCTAATGGCTGGGGTTCAATTCAATATATTGGAGGTCAGGAATTAGCCAGTGATGGTGTTACTCCAATTTATTACAGAACCATTACCCAACAAATGAGTTTGCAGGATGCCGGTGGAGCAACAACTCCGGCTATTACCTCATCTTATGAAACAAATAACTTTGAAATTAACGATATC
>JAOUOC010000338.1 GCA_029880585.1 Gammaproteobacteria bacterium | reverse complement strand
ATAAAATACAACTGGTTTTTCCATCTATATTTGAGATATAAAAACTAATTACGCCAGAGTATTTAAGCGCTTTTTTATGGTGATAAAGGTTATAATATTTTAGTTCGATTCAGTCTAAAAAAATATACTTTCAATCATATTAATCAGATTTTTTACTTACTCAACAAAACTATTCCCTTGTCCTGATAAAAATCTACCCAATGCTTCTCCCATGTCAATACAATTAGGTTTCTCTACATTAGGAGAACTACCATGTACAAATGGTAAAACAAAAAGTACAGTCCCAAAAGAATTATAGGCACCAGCAGTAAGATATGAAGTGATTTTAGCTGCCAATTGCTGTTCTTTAATAGAATATATTAATGCTTCAATCTTGGCATAATTTATCCAGTGAGAGTCCACTCCAATGCCCAAAGCACGAATGTTCTCACCTAATCTATAATCTGGATCAGAGCTCCATTTCCTGGCAGTAATTATGATCATATAATCCAGATCAGGCTTATTGACCTGATTCAATGAATTTATAAACTTTATTTCATTTTCAGAATCCAGATTAGAAAGAAACTCAGAAAGATTTGTATAATCTTTTCTTTCAGAATATCTAATCAGTTTAGATTGAGGGCTTGTTTTCTTAATACCTTTGGCAATACAAGGTTCATATAATTCCTGAAACTGATTGGTTTTAATTGTTTCCTTTTTACAACCTTCCTGTTTTTCATTACAAGCTTCAAATCTGGACAATATCAAGATTGCATTTTTTGCTCTATCTGGTTCATCAACAATAACATACTGCTCCCCAATAATTCTTGCAGGCGGTGTTGATGTGCAACCAGCACAGTAAACTATCAGGCAAATCATCATTATTTTAAAATTAATATATTTCATAATTAATGATAGACACAATCCTCTATAAATGGTCCGATTGGCGTAGCAACACGATAATAGAAATGGCTGGGATGAAATTGCATTGCCATAAAAACAGATATCTCCCTTCTGTACATCCACGGACCAAGAACAGTATTTATCCCTGACCATTCAGTTTGACGTGTTACCCCGTTTAATTCAAATACCGCTCTTACGCTCCAAATATACAGCGTACAAGGTATAAGTTTTTTTGTTACAACAAATTTATTATCATTTACAACCGTATATTTATCATTAGTCACTTCCCTTTTTTCTTCATCCTTAATAAAAATGTTATGAAATACTGGATAGAGTTTAAAATGATATCTAATATTTTTAAAACTATCCTCAGTCAAACCATTGTGCAAATCTATTCCTCTGGGAAAACTTTGCCATGTAAAAACAGGTTTCAATGAGTCAAGTTCGTACCACACCTGCCATCCAACATTTATTGGCTTTTCTCTTTTACCAGTACCAGAAAAACCTTCAAAAAAGCCATGAGCCCCTACTTTATAAAATATGGGCTTTAATGAATAATTTGGCATCATTCTTTCTGTTATTTTTTCACTATTTAATGGATGCCAAATTAGCAACATTTCATCTATCATTAACTCTGCATTTTCTTTATTTAAAACAGGGATTTTTATTTGATCGATTTGACGACCCTCTCTTAACAAGGTTGCAACAATCCTGAACCTTTTGTTATTTTGCTTTTTCCGATGAATCAGGATAACACTGTCGGTAGGAGTTACCTTGTTTTCTGAAATTAATTGAATATTACGAGAAAGTGCATAATTTTTAGCACATTCCAGAAATGGTTTTGCATCCTGATTACTTAGAATTGTATCTTCAAGCTTAATTGACAACCCGCCATAATTATCGGTCGAACGATATCGATGAAGCACTTGGAATGACTCGTCAGTAATCAAAGTTTCACAAGCACATAAATTCAGAATAAAAAAACAGACTAGAAAATTTCTAAAAAATGATTTTCGCATATAACTTTACCTCGAAGAACTCAAGACAAAACCAATGCCACCCGAATATTGTATAAAAATTGAGCTGCCAGTTCAATTTTTTCTACTAAATAGCAGAGCATTTATACACCTTCATTAAATCATAACGCTAAATTTCTCAATTGTATTTTTATCAACATCAAGCATGTGCAAACAATTAATTCCGACCAATAATCAAACTTGCTACAATATATGTAGAATAAGTACTTGAATGATTATTTTTACATTTATGTTATTTGGAATATGTTATGTCTGAATTAAGCCAACAGTCTTGCGAAGCCTGCCAGATTGGAGCCCCAAAAGTGACAAAGGTTGAAGCATCTCAATTGCTTGCTGAAATTCCTGACTGGCAAATCATTTCCATCAATAATATCCTGCAACTTGAACGCAAGTACCAATTCAAAAACTTTAAAGAAGCTTTAGCTTTTACCAACAGAGTAGGCGAATTGGCTGAAAATGAAGGTCATCATCCTGAATTAATTACCGAATGGGGAAAAGTGACTGTAAAATGGTGGACCCATAAAATAAAAGGCCTTCACAAAAACGATTTTATTTGTGCTGCCAAAACTGAAATTTTATTTAACA
>JAOUOC010000337.1 GCA_029880585.1 Gammaproteobacteria bacterium | reverse complement strand
GTTTGTCACTGCCTGCCAGTTTATCAAAAAAACCAGGCCGAGAAATTAAATGCTTATTATTGTTACCAAATTTGTGGTTCCATTCAAGAAAATACTTAAGGGTGAATGGTGAACTGTCTTCATTATTGAACCTGATCCCATACAGACTTTCACCCGCATAATTTAATCTGGACCAACTTCCGGTAATAGAATGAGGCTTAAAAACAAAATCTCCAAAACTTTTATCCGGATATCCCAACATCTGAAAGGGATAGTCTGTTCCCCGACCAACACTCACATCAGTGGCTTCAAATAATGCCAGCGATGGATACAGTCTGACAGCCAAATCATTGGGCAAATTGGGTGAAGGTTTAACAGGTAAAGAATAGGTGGTTTGATGATTGTAATTTAATACAGGAACAACCATTAATTGACACTGTGCACCATTTTTTAACCACCTTTCCCCATTGATCATCTTTGCCAATTCGCCCACTGTCAAACCATGAACCAAAGGAATTGGGTGCATACCAACAAAGCTTTGATAGTTTAAATCCAGCATTGGCCCATCGACATAATCACCATTGGGGTTGGGTCTGTCCAAAACAATCAAAGGGATATTATTCTCCGCACAGGCTTCCATCAGATAATGCATACTGCTGATGTAGGTGTAAAATCTCACTCCCACATCCTGAATGTCAAAGAGCATTACATCAATCTTTTTCAATTGCTTGGCAGTCGGTTTCTTTTGCTTGCCATATAGCGAAAGCAATTTAATTCCTGTTTTGCTATCAATACCATCTAACACTTTTTCACCAGCGCCATGATCGCCGCGAAAACCATGTTCAGGTGAAAAAATCATTTCAATGGCAACTTTTTGCTCGATAAGAGCATCAACCAAATGTTTGTCTTTAACCAGAGAGGTTTGATTCACCATCAGGGCAATATTTTTATCATTTATCCATGGCAAATAAATGTCAAATCTTTCAGCTCCAACAACAACATTGGCGGAATTAGTTTTCAATGAATTTTGAATGATTTCAGTGGCAGAAGGTTTAGACAGACCAATAATAGTCATCAGCAGGATTAAAATTAACAAGCCTGATTTAAAATTGGAGTAGTACATCTTGATATCAGGAAAAATTTTGCAGTGCCTTACGCAGCACACCATTGGATTCAATTAATAACTGCTCTGACTCAGCTCTGTTTCGACCACTTAACAACATAAAAATTGCAAGCTTGGCCTTGCCATCAGCCTGAATCAGAGATGCATTGGCTTCCTGCTCTGTTGCGCCAGTAACTTGCATCACCATTCGAATAGCTCTTGCCCTGAGCTTTTCATTGGTTGCTTTCAAGTCAATCATCAGGTTTTGGTAACTTTTACCAACTTTAATCATGGATGCAGTCGATAACATATTCAGCACCATCTTTTGTGCTGTACCGGATTTCATTCGGGTTGAACCTGCCAAAGGCTCAGGACCAACAACCGGTGTAATGTTTATATCAGCGTATTTTGCAATTTCAGCATCAGGATTACTGGAGAGAGAAACAGTTTTTGCGCCTTGCAATTGCGCATACCTTAACCCGCCTACCACATAGGGTGTTCTGCCACTAGCAGCAATACCCACAATGACATCCTTTTCGCTAATAGAAAGTTCATGTAGATCTGCTTCTCCTGCTTTTGGGTCGTCTTCAATACCTTCTTTGGCTTTAAACATGGCAGCTTCACCACCAGCCATAACACCAATCACCAGACCATCTTCAACACCAAAAGTGGGCATGCACTCCACCGCATCCAAAACACCTAAACGGCCACTGGTTCCGGCTCCAATGTAAATCAATCGACCACCCTGAACGAAAGCTTTGGCAATGATATCAACAGCTTCTGCAATTTGTGGTAGTACCACACTGACAGCCTTAGCCACCAACAAATCCTGACTATTGATCATTTTTAGCATTTCATTAGTCGATAACAGATCGATATCCAATGTTTCAGGATTTTGGTTTTCAGAAACTAGCTTTTCAAGCTGTTTAATCAATTCCATAATTGACCTATTCTTTTTCCATTACATCTGCAGCCAAAATAAAAGCTCCATCCAACGCGCTTCCTTCCGTTGCAACCAACTGAGCCTGAATAATGTCACTCAGATAGGGTTTTATTATATCAGTCAGCCCTCCCATTATTACAACAGGATAGGCTTTACTATCCAATGCTGAAAAAATGAGTCTTTCTATACCTGCAGCAGCCTGTTTTAAAATAGCGTAAGCTCGTTCGTTAATATCGGCATTTTCTGTCAACAATGATGTGAAACGTGCGTACGAATCCGGTGTAGCCTTGTTGAACCATTGAATAATTTCACTGCGATTTCTTCCGATAATGCTAAATACTGATTGCGACAAAGGATCTTCAGCTTGATCAATATCCAAAAGTTCCAGTGTTGTAGAAACAAGTGTTTTACCCATCCAGGCTCCACTACCTTGATCAGCAACAGTAAACCCCCAACCACCAAATATCCTTTCATTTCCTTCATC
>JAOUOC010000081.1 GCA_029880585.1 Gammaproteobacteria bacterium | reverse complement strand
CATCGAAAGCATCATCCTCTTCATATGCCAAAGCAAAATCAACTTGTCCACGGTTTATTTGTTGGTTGGACATCTCACTGTTGTTCTGGTTAACAACCAGTGAAACTTCCTGATATTTTTTAGTAAAGTTTTCAATCAAACCAGACAAATGGTATCTGGCATAAGTCGGTATAGGTGCAAAACTTAATCTTCCTTCTTTTTCACTAACATAACTGGCAGCAATATTCTGAATTTTCCTGACTTGCTTTAGAATATTCTCAGCTACAGGTAAAATTTCACGCCCTGCAGGCGTGATGTTGGTTAAGTGCTTGCCGCTTCTGACAAAGATCTCAACACCTAATTCATCTTCCAGTTGCCTTATTTGCTTACTGATCCCTGGTTGCGATGTAAAAAGTGCCTCAGCCGTTGCTGAAACATTGAGTTGGTTTCTTGCAACCTCAAAAATATACTTAATCTGTTGAAGTTTCATTGGGGTTTCATAGCCTATTCATAATTTTCGCAAACAACCACATATCTCTATTTGTGTTATGTAGTGCTTAACATCCAGATTTTTATAACCTTGACATCATATTAAGCATAGACCTAATTCTGCAATTCACAACATTTTTACAAAGTTCTGAATAAAAATTTAATTGTTTTATTCTATCAATGTAAAAACGTGGTTTTAAACATCAGAGGAATCAATATCATCATTAGCAACACCGTGGGGTACATGGCCTGTTGCAACATGCACAGCGGCATCATCACAATGAAAAGACTGATCATCAAAAAATACATCTGCCTGATAAGATTTTAGAAATTGACCTTTGGGAATCCCACCCAAAAAAAGTGCTTCATCAATTCTGATATTCCACTCACGTAATGTTCTTATCACTCGTTCATGAGCAGGTGCTGAACGAGCTGTTACAAGAGCTGTTCGAATAGGACATTCCTGAGGTGGATATTCCTGCTGCATTCGATGCAATGCTGCCAAAAAGTTTTTAAAGGGTCCTCCAGCCAATGGCAAATTGGCAGAAGCCATTTCATTTTCTGTAAATGCCTGCAAACCCTGAGTTTTGTAGATTTTTTCAGATTCGTCTGAAAAAATGACTGCATCGCCATCAAAAGCAAACCTGAGCTCCCCGTTGGATTCTTTTTGCTGATTATTGCCGGGTAAAATAGTGGCTGCGGCAAAACCATTCTGTAACGCAGCTTTTACATCTTCAGTATTTGTCGATAGAAATAAATGACATGCAAAAGCAGACACATAGCCATACGGACTTCGCCCACTGGTAAATACCGCTCTTTTAATATCAAGCTTGTAATGTTGAATTGAATTAAACACTCTAAGACCTGTATCAGCACTGTTTCTTGACATTAAAACCACTTCAACAGCCGGATTCTCGGGGTTTCTTTCATTAAGCGCTAACAACTTTTTGACAAGAGCAAAGGCCGTTCCTGGCAACAGGATGTCATCTTCATGCTCAATCTGGTATCTTGAATAGGCATCAACTCCCTGAGTTTCGAATATCTGATGACTTTCATCCAGATTGAAAAGCGCTCTGGATGAGATGCCTATTATGAGCTTATCACCTATTTTACTTGCCATTATTAAATCTGCGCCTTTTAACTGTATACAATTTTTTGCATGAAATTTCTTTGTGTTATATTTCTCAACAAACTCTATACAAATATTATCTTTAATACCAGCAATTTGTGATCACATTTATCATACATTTACGACCAAAGGATTGAAATCATAAACTTTTTCAAAAACTGGTCTAAACTTGTAACTAGACATTAAACCAAACATTTTAATTACAAATTAGATAGATGCTATGGATACAATACTCTTAATTGGTATATTTGCAGTCTTATTAATTATCGGAGTTATTGGCATATCTTTCTCTTATAAGAAAGAACAGGAAAAAACTCAACGACAACAAAAAATTGCCCAGTATCGCTATCGAGCTAACCAGGCTTTAACTATTTTGGGTAATTTTTCACAAGTACCAATTGGTAAGGAAGCAAGAGAACTATTGATTTTCTATGGCTTGCTCAACCTAAAAAAAGCGCATCAGGTCGCGCCAAAGGATAACATCCTAAAAAAGCAGATTAGTCAGATTGAACAGCAAATGCAGTCAATCAATCAAAGTACTGACAACAAACCTATCCGCTCTCCAAAAGAAATTGAGAAATTAAACAGACAGATAAATCAGATATCGAATCTTGCAAAATATCTGGTAAAAATCAGAACCGCCATCAATGAAAAGGCTAATCTTGTTCCAACAGCTATAAAGCGATTAACTTCTCTAATTAATGAACTCAAAATTGACGCGTATATTCAACTGGGTAAACAGGCTCAGGTTAATGGAGAAATTGTCGCGTGTCAGCAGCATTTTTTATCTGCAAAAGCATTAATAGATCAAAATGGTCAAAATAATTCCAGAATTTCATCTCTGGGAGAAGAGTTACAAAATATAATGCAAAGCAACAAAAAAGCTACAAACAACCCTGAGGATGAAACATCAAAAGCAGCAAAAGAAGAAAGAAATAATGCTATTGATGAACAGGTATTTGGCCCGAAAAAGAAATGGTAAATTAGCTTAGTGCATCCGTAATATCACGATAGAACTTGTCGCTTTGGCTATCAATTGCAGCAAGATTTTTATTAGCCTCAATCACACTTTGCAAAATCTGACTCTCATCTTTAGACTCTCCAATCAAATGATGAAGCTCTCCTTTATGCTCATAACTTTTATCAGTCACAATATTAAAAACCCGATCAAAGCAAACCCTTTCCAAAATGTTGGACAGTTCTCCACAACGAATAAAAATTGTCGCTTTCTCTTCGGTAAACTCTTTGAGGCGAATTGCAATTCTTGCCAAAAGCCCTAAAGCAGTGCTATCGAGAATCTCGGCCTCATTGAGATCAATTATAATTTTTTCAAAGCTTTTATCACCGAAAAGTTTCTCAATATGAGCCTCCAAACCAGAGCAATGAGAATATCTGACCGTACCCCTGAATTTTATATACTCTATCTTGTCTTCTCTTGCTGTAAAGACCGCGCCATCCATCATATGTTCCTCGTTATAATAAAGACAGTTATATCATCTGGCATCAACCCTTTGGCACACTGTTTAACTGGTGCCAACATTGAAGTCATAGTTAAAGGATTAGATTTTACATAATTTGTCAAAAAATTTTCTTCAACTACTTCAAAGTTTTCGCTAATTATATCCAACCAGCCATCAGAAACCATCAATATTTTAAAATCTTCACTTAAATCAATGTGATGTGAATCAAAGTCAGCCCACTCAAACAGTCCTAGTGGGAAACCACCAGTGGTCAACAAATTAATATTGCCATCATTTACAACCACAGGTGCTGGATACTGACCTGCAGAAGCATAACTCAAAACATGATTTTGGCAATCAATAACACCATAAAAAATAGTTATATGTTTACCCAGATTTGCATTAAGCAATTCTTTATTAAGATGTTCCAGAAATTCTTCAGGTCTAATGATTTCATCACTTTCGCCTGTTCTGAACTGTCTCAACGGCTGATTGACCAAACTCTTTAATATCATAGTCACAAAGGCTGCTGCAACGCCATGACCAGATACATCTGCAATATAAAACCCTGTGTATCTTGGTGAAATTTGAAAATAGTCAATAAAATCGCCACTTAAATTAAGTGAAGGAATGATGATGTGCTCAAAATTATAACCATTTAATTCCGTATGTGGCTCTGGCAAAAGCTGCAATTGTGCTTGACGACCAGCTTCCTGATCTTTCTGAAGCAAACTCAGGTTTTTTTCCAACTCTGTATTAGCTTTTTGTAATTCTTCCTTGTGTTGTTTGTTTTGTTCTTCCAAATCGAAGCGTTTAAGAGAATTTTTTACTGCATTTTCAAGTACAGCCATATCAGTAACCGGCTTAACCAGATAATCCAAAGCGCCTAATCTCAACGCTTCAACAACATCCTGAATTTGTCCGGCACCTGAAACAATAATGATTGGAATATCCGGAGATGAGGATGTTAATTGTTTTAATACCTCCAGCCCATCCATTTGAGGCATTCTCAGATCACACAAAACCAGATCCGGCAAATGTTTATGGAACATTTCAAGTCCATCCTTGCCGTCAACTGCTTCTATAGTTTGATAACCGCTATCCTGAAGGTAGATTGACATACTTTCCCTGACCAATCGTTCATCATCAATGATCAAGATTTTTTTACTATTGTGACTATCAAGTTTTGCACTTGCATCCACTATCATAAAACCCCATACAATCAGTGTGCCCTGTTTTATGGTTTCCTTATAACATAACCAAAAATAATAACAACCATTTAATGATTAATTATTTGACTGAAAGGCTTTTCTTTTCTAATATTCAAGGATAACAAAGAAACTACTTAACGGAGGGTTCAAGTCAATGTCAGATGACGCCTATGAAGAAAAACGCAATTTTATCAGAATGCTAATAGATACCAATGTAACCATTACAGATCCGGAAACTAAAGAATCATTTCAGGGCAATAGCCATAATTTAAGTGGTGATGGTGTGATGTTTATTACTGACAAGGCATTCGACATCAATAAAAAACTAAAGGTAAATATTAATTCTGAAAGTGGTGAATTGCCGCCATTAACAGCCGTTTTCGAAGTGAAGCGCGTGAAGGAAATTTCCGGTGAAAAATTTGAAGTAGGTGGAATGATTACTGACGTGAAATAATTTTGAGCCAGAGCCAGCTATCTTAAAACTGGCTCTTTTTGGTTGTGCATTTCCTACTGTTCACAATAACTAAAATTCACAGTCTTCTTCAAACCCTTCTTCACACTCCTCATCAAGAGGTAGTTCACCATCCAGAACCTTGTATTTCCTGTTTTGAAGATAGATATCTCTGATAAAGGCATATTCATCAATAACGTCTTTTAACGCATCTTCATACTGCATCAATCCAGCTCTTTTATCCAATAATTCGAATGTCAGAGCAGTGTTACGCGTTGGAATGTGTTCTGTTTGATTAACCGGATCAGTTTTTGAGTCAGCTGGTAAAGCAGCGGTATCTCTCAGTGTAGATGGCCCTATAAAAGGTAACATCATATAAGGGCCGGAGCCTACGCCCCATGCACCCAGAGTTTGACCAAAGTCTTCATCATGCTTTGTCATACCCATATCAGAGGCAAAATCGAACAGTCCACCAACACCAAAGGTTGAATTGACCACCAATCTACCCAAATCAGACAGGGAATCAAGTAATTTACCTTGAAGCAAATTGTTTACCATATTTGAAACATCACCGAGATTTGAAAATACATTGGAAAAACCGGTTTCCATAAAATCCGGCGTAATGGCTTTATACACATTTGTAGCCGGTTTTGCGATATTCTCATCCATAACCTTGTTAAAACTGTACACACCACGATTCCAGTTTTCCCAGGGATCATCTTTGTTTTCTGCTGATGTCTCCTGATCGGAACCGGCATTATTGCCAGTGCTGGCGCAACCGGTCAGGAAGAAAAATAAACTGAAAAATATAAGTTTTAATCCTTTCATAATGATGGTCTTTTGATTTGATAGTTGGTGGATTATAACCCGAAAAAATGAATAAAGAATGAATGAATTGCGATTAATTGTAAAAAACCGCTATACATTAAAAAGGCTCCGGTATTAAGCGGAGCCTTGATGTCAGGTTCAGAAAGAAATATTAGTTACCGCATTTACCGTCTTTCTTGTCTTTTTTATCACCACATTTACCATCTTTCTTGGCCTTTTTGTCGCCACACTTGCCGTCACCACATTTACCATCTTTCTTGGCCTTTTTGTCGCCACACTTGCCGTCACCACATTTACCATCTTTCTTGGCTTTTTTGTCGCCACACTTGCCGTCACCACATTTACCATCTTTCTTGGCTTTTTTGTCGCCGCACTTGCCGTCACCGCATTTACCGTCTTTCTTGGCTTTTTTGTCACCGCACTTGCCTTCTTTGTCGGCCTTTCCATCACCACATTTACCTTCTTCACCCACAATAGTTTGAATTTCTTGTGAATCAGCGGCGAAAGGGTTAGCTTGATCAGATGCGTTCACATAAGCAATTGAAAACGCAAAAGACAAAATCAAAGCTGCAATTTTAGTTAAATTTTTCATTAAATTTCTCCTGAATAATTAAAATACAAACCACTTATTGTGGTTACATATAGATTCCTGAATGAAATAAATGTTACATCCATTTCAATAAAGCGATTAACAACCTTATAAAGATGCATCATTGTAAAAAAATATTCAAGTAAAATGCTCTACTTCACAATGATTTTAAAATTTATATTGCAAAACTAATATAACTCAATCATTTTACCCTTCACCTTTCACAAACTGTCTATACTGAAAAGGTACTCATATTCTGCTAAGTTGAAAAGATGTTAGTCTCCGGGATAGACAAAGATGCCAACACGGCACTGAACAAATTACTTGAACCTGCCGTTATAAAATTGCTGGAGCAAATTGCAGGCAAACCTTTGCTGCTGGAGAAATTGCTACTTTCATCGGCTAAACCTGATTTACTGACAACAGATATAAAAAATTCAGCTCTGCTTAATCAAATTCAACTGCCAATACAACTTTCTGACAGTTTGGGAAAGTCTTTGCAGCAAACCGATAACCTGCAATTAAAGCTGATAAACAACAAAGTGATGTTAATACTCACTTCAGATCATGCAATTCAAGGTAAATCAGCAAAAATAGATAAAGCTTTCGCCCAAACCCAAAACATTATTTTCTTTAATCAGGCAAATATGAGTAACAAACTGCTGATGCTTTCAAACCCGATCACTAATCAGATTAAGATAAAAAATTTGATTGAGCAGGCTATCAGCAAAAACCTGTTAACCAGACAAAATAATTTATTACCAATAACACTATCTGAAACACCAAGATCTGACAAGTTGACACAAAACTCAATAACTCATAACAATGCTTCCAGCATTAATCAGGCCGCAAGACATTTTTTGGGTAATCACGACTCTAACAAGCCTATCGGTCACTACCTTCAGAGAATATTTAGTCATTTAAACGACTTTAAAAATTCCCTGAACATGATGGTCAACAATCAAAAATCTACAGAACTATTGGGTCAAAACGGCTTGACTGAATTACTAAAATTAACAACACAATTACCTTCAAATACTTTGTCAAAAGCTCTATTCAAAGTGTTTAACCAATTTAACGAATTAACACGAAACTTTGATTGGTCGTCACAAAATTCTAATGTTGCAACCACAAGCAACAAATTGCCCGAGAATGGCTCAATGAAGCACAATCCCTACAGTCAATTAAATAAAGGCAGTCAGGAATTGGCAAACATCATCAAACAGGTATTAAACGCCATCAAGCAAAAACCGATCTTACTTTCCAACCTTGTACCATCTACAAAATACGATGAAACAGATGAAACAATCAGCTTTATTCTCACACCATCAAATGATAAAAGTGCCAAACTTGATGAATCACAGGTTTTGAAATTTGCATTTTCAGCGATTAAATCAGAACAACTCAAATCTTTTCTAAATCAATGGTCGCAATTAAAACTTCAACCACATTTAACGGCTAAAGCGGAAATGGCGCTTTATCAAAAACAAATAAAATTACTTAACGATATGCTCAGTGAAATTGCTCTGATGCAAGGCAGAATCGAAAACAGTCAGATAGCCAATGCACGGCAAGATAACACAAACCTTCAACATTTTTTTCTTGATTTACCTTTGCTGCATAAAGGAGAAATTGATTCATTTGAACTACTGCTTCAATCTGACAAGAAGAATAAAAACAAAACCGATAAATTGTGGCAGATCACCATTAAATTTGATCTGCAACCTCTTGGTCCAATGTTTGCCAAGGTTAGCTTACGTGGAAAAAATATTTCAACACATTTTTTTGCCGAAAAAGCTGAAACAGCCAAGTTGCTGGAAGAAAATATTGGTTACTTAAAAGACACATTGTTCGCTGCAGGTCTTCAACCTGATGCCGTTGAAGGTCAACAGGGCAAAATTCCGGAAAATCTGATCAACCTTGATCGGCAAGCCATGATTGATTTGAGAATTTAGGCCGATGAAAAAATCAAATGACAAGCAACCCAATCAGGCAGCTGCTTTAAAATATGACGGTGCAAATACACCAACACTGGTGGCAAAAGGATATGGTGCTGTTGCTGAACAAATTATCACTGAAGCCGAAAAACATGGCGTTCATATTCACAGTGATCCTGCGCTGGTTTCAATTTTAAACAAACTGGAATTAGGAGATGAAATTCCGGAAACACTGTACTTGGCGGTAGCCAGAGTGATTGCGTTTGCCTACTTTTTACAGGGTAAGCATCCTGATTATCAGTCAAATGATGACAAGGAAAATACCCCAAACATAGAAACAAGATTGCTTGGGGTAGAAATGAATGAGGCGCAAAACTAGAGTTTTGCCAATGCCTGTTCAATATCAGCAATCAGATCATCACAGTCTTCAATACCAACTGACAATCTGACCAAACCATCTTCAATTCCCAATTGCTTGCGAATTTCAGCTGGTACTGATGCATGCGTCATTATTGCAGGATGATTAACCAGACTCTCAACACCACCCAAACTTTCAGCCAATGCGAAAATTTCAAGGTTCTGCATAAACTGACTCGCTGCATTCAAGCCACCTTTTACCAGAATCGAAATCATTCCGCCAAAACCATTCATTTGTTTTTTTGCCAGTTCGTGTTGAGGATGCTCACTTAAACCGGGGAAATAAACCTTTTCAATTTTATCCTGGCCTTTTAGCCAATTAGCTATTCGCTCGCCATTTTGATTGTGTCTTTGCATTCGCAGCGATAATGTTTTGAGTCCTCTTAAAGCCAGGTAACTATCGAAAGGACCGGCAATACCACCAACAGAATTTTGCAAAAATGTCATCTTTTCAAGCAACTCAGGGTTATCACCAACAACTGCAACACCACCAACAATATCTGAATGGCCGTTTATATACTTGGTTGCCGAATGCATCACAATATCCACACCAAACTCTAATGGTCTTTGGTTGTAGGGAGAAGCAAAGGTATTATCAGTAACGGTTATAATGCCATGCTGCTTGGCAATGTCTGTAACAGCTTTCAAATCCACCAGCTTTAACATGGGATTGGTTGGTGTTTCTATCCATATCATTCTGGTTTCCGGCTTGATAGCTTTGACCAATGCATCAATATCGGATAAATCAACAAAGTCAAAATTAATACCCGCAGAGCGCTTTCTCACCTTATCAAACAATCGAAAAGTTCCACCATAGAGATCATCCATGGCAATGACATGATCGCCACTGTCAACCAGTTCAAGAATTGTTGATGTCGCCGCCATACCCGAAGCAAAAGCAAAACCTTTAACCCCGCCTTCCAACGAAGCGATACAACGTTCATAAGCAAATCTTGTCGGGTTTTGGCTACGAGAATATTCAAAACCCTGATGGTCACCGGGAGCTGCCTGAACATAGGTAGAAGTTTGATAGATTGGCGGCATAACTGCGCCAGTTGAAGGATCCGGACTTTGTCCACCATGAATTGCCAAAGTATCAAAGCTTAATTTTTTATCTGTCATAAATTTTCCAAATTAGAAGTTTCGAGTTTCGAGT
>JAOUOC010000336.1 GCA_029880585.1 Gammaproteobacteria bacterium | reverse complement strand
CGCATAATCATAAACCAAACCGCCTAACCACTTGCTTGCTGCCGTTAACTGATAACGATGTGAAAAATAGAGTGGAACAAGTATTTCCTGAAGATCGGAAACTGGCTGTCCCTGTTTGAGGGTATTAATCCCAAAATTATTCATGGCAACTTTTCGGATGGCGATCATTCTTTCCAACTCGTTTACTGCATCACTGCCATTATCCCAAAGGCTGGCATTGGCATGCGCACCGCCTGGGTTTCTTGCATCCTGATCAGTAATATAATGTAATCCTAGCGAGTCGTTCTTTCTAATCAGCTCTTGAAGTCCTTCCATTTCCTTATCTTTTGTAAAGCTTTGATAACCATAGGCAATGGCCGCAAAATCCCATTTACCCAAACCAACACCATAGGCATCTGGCGCTACGACCTTGTTACCTTGTAACTGGAATTTGGGATGAGGGTAATCCATCACTGATTCACGTCCGTATTGGCTGGCAGCAAAATTATGTTTTAGTCCTATCGTGTGACCAACTTCATGGGCAGATAGCTGCCTTATTCTGGCTAAAGCAAATTCTGTCAGTTTTTCATCTTGATCAGTTAACGCAAAAGGAGACATCATGGCCTGAGCAATTAAATAATCCTGTCGTACACGCAAGGAACCCAAAGTTACATGCCCTTTGATGATTTCACCAGTTCGTGGGTCAACTACTGAAGAACCATAAGACCAGCCACGAGTAGATCGATGTACCCACTGAATCACGTTATATCTGACATCCATCGGGTCAGCATTTTCCGGCAGTTCCTTGACCTGAAATGCATTCTTGTACCCAATAGCTTCATAGGCTTCATTCCACCATAATGCCCCCTCTTTGACTGCAGACTTAATAGGTTCAGGCATACCGGGATCGAGATAATAAATAATAGGTTTAACTGGTGCGCTCATTCTGGATTTCGATCTTTTCTTCTCCAGTCGATGTCTTGCAATATATCTTCCACTGATAGGTTGATTAATTGGCGAAGCATAATCTTTATACTCTACATCCCAATAACCACTTTTTGGATGAAATTCTCTTGGCGTATAACCATTATCAGGCAAACGAATAAAACTGTGATGCATGTGCAATGTAATAGATTCTGGTGTAGGTGCTACCTGTTTTACGTATTTACCAGGTTTACTACCGGTTAATGTTATTACCGCTTCAATTTCAGTATTATCAGCAAAGCTGGTGGTTCTTTGCATAAAGATATCAGAACGTGATTTATCTACCTTGTAACCACTTCCTTCTTTCATCTGTTCAAGTCGGTTAGAAACACCATGACTATCTCTTAAAATAAAATCAGTAGCATCAATCAATACCCAGTTTCTACCTTCATCAACTATGGTAAAACCCCAAATAACTGAACTGGCAAAGGCTTCTTCTACGGCCAATCTTTCACTTTTATTGGAGGAATTTGCCCGGTAATAAACAGGTTTTTGTTTTAACAAAACCTTATTACTAATTTCTTTCCCATCGCTATTTTTAACCCTTTCAAATGCGACTAGATGAGTTTCGCCCAACTGCCCGCGATCCAGGCCTACATCATTGGAACCCAAGCCTCTAGGTAAACTGGTTTGATAAATAAGTTCTTCACCAATATTATCTATCTTCAAATAGATTCGACTATCTTTCTGATCAAATATAATCCCTATAAAACCTTCATCAAGCCTATTTTTTTCTTCCAATTGAGATAAATTAGCCGAGTTGGCAACATTGAAAATTGTCAACGAGAAAAGAAGTAAGAGTGCATTCTTCATGCCTGGATCCTTAGATTAAATTATTAGGGCACATTGTCTGATAGACTGACAAAACACCCTGTATCACTTGATATTGTAACTGCTTTACCTGTTTTCTTCACAGGCTGACAAACTGTAAATAGTTTGCCAGCAAATGTGATTTTTCGATTATAACAATAACACAACACCAGTCATTTGAATATTTTTAGTTTTGTGGTAATTGTGTTTTTTGGGGACTACTAATCGCATCTCCGTAAAAGAGAGAATTGACAAATACCTTGGTTGTTCCCAGCCAAAATCCTCTGAACACAGGGTTATCGGAAAACGCAATAATTTTTCCGCGACCAATACCTTGCACAATTATACTGCTTCCATTTTTCAAATGTTGGACATTGTCCTCAGAAATATATCCAGCCATATGTGGTTGATCTGTTAGATTTGCTATAGCCACAAATGGCTCCAATGGTTTGGTAAATATCTGTTGTCCTCTTTTAAAAATTGGAAGCTGACCATCATCAAGACCAAAGCCCAAAGGATGAGAAGTATCAATCCTGCCCTCAACTATAGCTCCGCCAATAACGTGCTTTGCATCAATCTGAGATTTTTCTGAATAACTGATATCAGTATTTAAGTCTGTTGCAAAGGGCTTTATCTGACTGGATGTCCACTGATTCGAAAGTGCCCAGTTAGTCGCCTGACTGTGTGCGATGATAATCCCGCCGTCCATTAACCATTGCTGTATTTTTTGAGTGGTT
>JAOUOC010000335.1 GCA_029880585.1 Gammaproteobacteria bacterium | reverse complement strand
ACCATCAACGGGTTGTTTTTAATAGGGCAAGTATAACAATAGTTTGTATTATGGTCAGCATTTTAAAGATTTTAAGGGGATTTTATTGTTTTGGGTCATGGTGTTAAATCTTGGCAATTCCTTTAAACAATACCTTTCGAACATTAGTAATCAATAGTACTTTCGTAAACTATATTGCATATGCTTAATGATTCACTTATAAAGTTATGATATAAAGATTAAAAATAATTTATAAAAGATACTATGGAAAGAGCTTATTATAATTCATCCATTGAGGACTTTGTCAGTCTAGGCGCTGAAGGAATACTTGGCATAATTGCTAAGAACAACACCTTTGATTTGACAATTACTCAGCGAGAAGCTTGGCTTAAACAAACTGAGATATTAAAAAACTCTATCTCTAACCTGTCAGGTAAAGTGTATTTCGAATTCTCTATTCCCCGTATGGGGAAAAGAGTAGACATTGTTTTAATCATTGAATCAGTTATTTTTATCATTGAGTTCAAAGTTGGAGCTAAATCATACGATGCTATAGACTTAATGCAAGTGACAGATTACGCATTAGATATGCACAACTTTCACGAGGGAAGTCATGCCGTCACATTGGTCCCAATTCTAGTTGCCACTGAAGCTCCGCCTATTAAGGCTCAAACAATATCTCTACCAGATGATGGATTATTAAATCCAATCAAATGCAATTCACAAAATATGGGTAGCTATATAGCTAATGTTCTTTCACTAAAGAAACAGCCATTTATTGATACTGCAAGATGGGAAAATAGTGGATATAAACCGACACCCACAATAATAGAAGCAACACTCGCTTTATATAATGGACATTCTGTGGCAGAAATTTCAAGAAGTGATGCGGCTGTAGAAAACATATCTCTTACATCTAAGACGATTGATAACATTATCAAAAAGTCACGTCAAAACTCTGATAAATCCATTATTTTTGTTACTGGTGTACCTGGTGCAGGTAAAACATTAGTTGGACTAAATGCCGCTACCTCTCATATAGATGCTAGCGACGAACTTTATAGCGTATTCTTGTCTGGTAATGGGCCTCTTGTAAGAATTTTGCAAGAGGCATTGGCTAGAGACAAGGTTGCAAGAGCAAAAGAATTAAAGCAAAGAATACTGAAAAGTAGTGCTCTAAGCGAAGTAAAAGCATTTATTCAAAATGTCCACCACTTTAGAGATGATTGTTTAATAGACCTCAATAGAGCGCCAGCTGAACATGTAGCCCTTTTTGATGAAGCCCAGAGAGCTTGGTCAAAAGCTCAAACAGTAAAATTTATGCGCAGTAAAAAAAATCAACCGGATTTTAATATGTCAGAACCTGAATTTTTAATTTCATGTATGGATAGACATAAAGATTGGGCTGCAATCGTCTGCTTGGTTGGTGGTGGACAAGAAATCAACACTGGAGAAGCAGGAATCAAAGAATGGTTTGAAGCCATAGAAGAACATTTTCCTGATTGGAAAATATATTTGTCAGAATCTTTGACAGACAACGAATATGGTGCTGGTGAAATAATTTCACGTGCAAGAAAAAATAATAATGTTAGTTTTATAAATAACTTACACCTTCAGACCTCGGTTCGCTCTTTTCGCAGTGAAAAAGTATCTTTATTTGTTAAACAACTCCTTGATCTTGAATTAGAAAAAGCAAAAGAAAGCTATAAACTGATAAAAGAAAATTACCCGATTGTTTTAACTCGTGATTTGGAGAAAGCAAAAAACTGGGTTCGACATAAATCCCGCGGTTCGGAAAGATATGGAATGATTGTTTCATCTCAAGCTAGCAGATTAAAACCCTACGCAATTGATGTTAGAGTAAAACCTGACCCTGTTCATTGGTTTCTAAATAGCAAACAAGATGTTCGCTCTTCATATTACCTAGAAGATGTTGCTACAGAATTCGATGTCCAAGGATTGGAGTTAGACTGGGTTTGCATGGCTTGGGATGCTGATTTTAGACTAATAGGTGAACAATGGGAAAATTGGTCATTTAAAGGTAGCAAATGGCAAAGAATAAACATAGAACAGAATAAAATATATCAAAAAAATACCTATAGAGTATTACTTACCCGTGCTCGTCAAGGAATGGTACTTTTTGTGCCAGAAGGAAATAAACATGATAAAACGAGACCACCAAACTATTACGATACCACTTTTAATTACCTAAAAAATCTAGGCTTGAAAGAGCTATAATTTGCAAATTTTACTGATTTCCTATTTATTTTACTTTTCACCCCCACCCTTGATCATCCCCAATAATTTGTCATAATACCCCCAACACAACAAACCCAAATCGAGATAACTTTTGCTTCAAAAATTACAACAATCAGAACCCTTGATCATGGGTATTTTAAACGTGACGCCCGACTCCTTTTCTGATGGCGGAAAATACACCCACCTTGAAATGGCGATTAACAAAGCCGAACAAATGGTGGCCGAAGGTGCTGACATCATCGACATTGGCGGAGAATCCACCCGCCCGGGCGCA
>JAOUOC010000080.1 GCA_029880585.1 Gammaproteobacteria bacterium | reverse complement strand
ACCAGATAAAACAATTCTTGCTCAGATGTATGGTTCGGTTCTCCAAGTAGATTCTTAACCTGAATAATTGTCATTCCATGTAATGTTTGCTTCAGTTCAAGATCTCTTGCCATCCGGTATTTCAGGACGGGATCGGCTGTGTGCCATTGTTCGCTATCAAAGCTTGTGCTTGAGCCCGCATATAAAGTGAAGGCTATGAATCCTGTAAAAAGGATGGTTAATGTAGCGGATATTATTTTTAGTTTTCTTGGCATTAGATATTTATCTTGTAGAAAGCAGATAGTAATAGTATTAGCGATAATAGAGAGCTTATTGTTTTCATATTATTTCTCTGACAGTTATTATAAGTAATGGAAGTATTGACTTGCTAAGTACCTAACTTGGCTGTTGAATTAGATTCTATATATTCAATCAGTTCATCTAACCTTTCAGTATGAGTGGAAATATAAACTTTTCCATATTTTCCTGCATCAGCGACGATAGCTTCTATTCCATTATTACTAAAAGGATATAGATTTGTAATTGATTTGACAGGAATTGTTTTTTTGAAAAACCAGTAGTTTCTCCCTGATAGGTTGCCTTCTTCTATTTTGATAAAAGCAAATCTAATTGCAAACGAAATTATAAATCCCATCGTAGCTGAAAAAATGATAATCCCTAGCAGGAATAATGGTATTTGCCATAACTTAAGATGCTCGAATGCTTTATCGTAACCCAAGTTAAAAATTCTGATCAATAGCATCAAAATTACTGGCACTGAAATGGCCAGACTCATAAACTTTGTTATAGATTTCCACAAATTAATCCAGTTCACCTGATAGATCACTATATCACCTTTGATGCACAATAGTTATTAGATGAGAGGTATGCATATACTTTTTTATTGGTCTGTTAGGTTATATTAATTTTGAAAATGTATCAATCTTAACAATTCTTTTGGAAACGACGTTATGTTATTAGCTTACAGAAAATCATCAAATCTTGCACCAGTTGATTTTCCTTCTTTGTACCAGATTAAAACCGTTTCTGAATGACCATCGGTGAAAGCATGTATGCTAATAATTCTATCTTTCGGATGGTCAATATAGCCCAGTGAGTTTTTTGCAAGAAACGCTTTGATTTCTGCCATGGTGGCTTCATTTTCACCCAACACATATACCGAATATAATTTTTCGGTTTCTTCATTCCCATAAACTTTTGTATATAAATAGGGACTAAGGCTCACTGTAATTAATGAACCTATTGATAATATAAATATAAGAAAAACTATGGTCGTTGTTTTAATGATAATTTTCTTCATAGGTTTAACGACTAAGCCAACCGGCGCGAGCGGTAGCGAGCGTCCGAGTTGGGCGCATTGTTAGGTGCCATTACCAAAATTCACAACCCGATTTTTGTTTGTTTCTGATGGAGGGGTAACTGTGGGCAATTTGAATGTTGCATGGTGAAAACCAGCTTTTCCTGCAACCACCAGCACCCAATCCCCCTGATAGAAGCCCTTAACTTCGTAATCTAATCCGAGAACACACAAGCCGTTTTCATCAGAAAATACAGAACCATTATCAAGTTCTATTCTTTCACCGGAGGGTGATATCGCAACAATTATTATCTTCTCTTTAGGTATCCAGTTCTCAATGGTTAGCCTAAATCCAGGTCTTTTATTATGAACCTCAACTCCATGTTCTATGCTAATAATCACATTCTCAGGCTTGAAGATGTCATTTGATAATGCTGTTGATGTAATCAGCAACATTAGCAATGTGTAAATAATGCGGTTAATCTTATGCATATTTCTATTTTCACCTAACAGTTATTATATGCACGCTGCGCATATAATTACCCTTGTAGTTTGTAGGGTTATCGCCCCTTTTTCTTTAGATTTCAACACATTACACCACTTTTATAACTTAGGCAACAGGATATTATATGCACTCAAGCAATGTATCTTTTTTTTGATCAAAAAAACTTTCACAAAATCAATAAGTTAAAAAATTGCCCGGCGGTGTATTACGTTTTTTATAGAAATAACAGTGAGAAGGAACGAGATTCGAGGTACGTTGAGTAAAATTAACCCTCTCTCTAACTCTCTCCCATTACGTTGGTAGAGAGGATTTATGGATTCCGGATCAAGTCCGGAATGACGGCAAAGGATGGATTCTGGTCGTCACCAGAATGACGGTTATGATTTACTCGCAACTCGCAACTCGCAACTCGCAACTCGCAACTCGCAACTCGCAACTCGCCACCAATCTTTTGACCCACATCACAACAATTCTTTGTATTCGAATAAACATATTTGATAGTATTGGGCTTAACAACGTCCGAAATACAACAACAGAGGGATAGAACAATGCGTTTAACTTTTTCTACAATATTTGCATCTATAATAGCAGTCAGTTTTTTGTTTATGTCAGGCTGTGCCACCATGGACAAAAATGAATGCAAAACAGCCAATTGGGAAATAATTGGAATGGAAGATGGTGTTGCCGGTAGAGGCGCTGCCTACATTGGCTCTCATAGAAGAGCTTGTGCTGATTATGGCATTACACCAGACCTGACTGCTTACCAACGTGGTTACGATCAGGGATTAATCAAGTTTTGTACCTACGATAATGGTTATGCACAAGGCGAACGTGGTCATTCAAATAATAATGTCTGTCCAAACTCTTTAAAAAGAGCATTTAACGATGGTCATAAACAAGGCTATCAGGTTTACTCTGTGAGAAGAGATATTGCTTATGTTCAGTCACAAATCGCCAACCATAATCAACGATTGACTGATATTGAAAAACGTACCAAACAACTGGAACAACAACTGGTTTTGGGCAAAACAACGCCAATGCAACGAGTGGAAATTCTCAATGAGACCAAATCGCTAAACAAGGAAGAAGAGAATATTAAAAATGAAATCAGAAGACTGGATGTCGATTTGTACCGTTTGCAGGAAATGTACGCAAAACTGGTTGGTGGTTAATAGGCAATTTGATTTGATGTATCAAAAACCGGAGTTGGTTTTCAGATAAACGGGTTTCTGGTGGAAAAACATCTAACATCAACTTTTTATCTTTCGATTAGTCCTGATCGCTATCAGGACTATTATCGAGGGAGCATTAAATGGGTAAAAGTTACTGACATTGAAAATCGTGTCGTTCGTTTCCCGGCCAATCTTTTAACTGCCCACATTACTCATCAGGGAATTGTAGGCAAGTTCATATTAACTTACGATCATTCTGGCAAGGCAATTTCACTGGAAAAGTGCTGATATTTGCTCTGCTTTAATCAATTTCAGGACCTGATATTGCTGAATTTTAATCAAGACCTGTAAATACCTGCATATCGACAATTTTTTTTAATATAAATAGTGATAAAGGTGCTTCTTTATCCTACAATACTTATTATTGTCGGGTTTATTAATTGGCATAATTTGTTGCCAGCAACCATGAATAATTTACTTCAAAAAATTGCATTTTTTCAGTGGTCAACCTCTCGCGTTGCCAACTTGATATTTGTATGGTGTTTTTTCACCAGGACCTCATCTTCATTTAAATTTACGATTAAAATAATTTCACAAGCAACTGACTATTTTCAGAAAAGCTAAGGAAGTCCCATGTCTATTGAACAAAAGATTTACGGTTCTACGCTATTTAAGAATTTAATTGCACTTATTGATTCCAAGTTTTCAAAAAAGAAAGCGGAAATGGTGGGTAAGTTTGCGCATCACTTTTGTGCAGGTATATCCAGCTCGGATTTTGAATATAAAAATGAAGATGAATTGTATGCACCTATTGTTAGCCTGTGGAACTTTATGCAGGCCGATCAAGCCAGCAATGAAGTAAGAGTTTACAATCCGACCTTTGAGTCTCATGGTTGGCAAAGCAAAAACACGGTAGTTGAACTGGTTCATGAAGATATGCCATTTCTGGTGGAATCTATCAGAATGGAACTGAACAGAATGGGGATCAATATTCATCTTCATATCCATACACCACTTTGTTTGTGTAAGGATGACAAAGGTAACATTGTTGATTTGACCAAACCTGATCCGGAAAATCAGTCTGATGGCATTGCGCCAATGTACATTGAAATAGATCGACAACTGGATGATTCAGAGCTGATGTTGATTAAAGCCAATCTTGATGATGTACTATCAGATGTCAGAATTGTGGTCAAAGACTGGCAGCCAATGAAACGCAAATTAAATGAAGTTATTATGCGTTTTGACGCCTTACCAAAAGAGATTGAAAACAGCAAAAACCAGGAAGGAAAAGACTTTCTGGAATGGATTGGTGGTAACCATTTTACGTTGCTGGGTTATGCCTATTATGAGTTAAAGCATGGTAAATCAGGCATTACACTGAGCCCTAAAAAGAAAGAAAGTCTGGGACTAAAAACCAAGCCAAACTGGGAACCAAAGCCTTATAATATTAATGATTTGCCATCTGGCGCCAGGAATCTGATTTTAAATAATGAAAACCTTCTGGTGTTGACAAAATTGAGTGCCACCAGCCGCGTCCATCGTCCTGCAAACATTGACTATATAGGTATCAAGCGAGTTGATAAAGATGGCAATGTTATTGGCGAGGATCGTTTTATCGGTTTGTACACATCTGCAGCCTACAATCTGAACCCGATGAACATTCCGGTATTAAGACAAAAGATCCAGATTGTACAGGACAGAACAGGGCTTACCAGAATAGAGCATGACTACAAGGTATTGAGAAATATTCTGGAAACCTATCCTCGTGATGAATTGTTCCAGATAGGTGTTGAGGAACTATACAATACAACACTGGGAATTTTGCAAATTCAGGAAAGACCGATCATTAAACTTTTTGTCAGACGCGATCCCTATGGAAGATTTTTCTCGTGTCTGGTTTATGTACCAAGAGAAACCTATAACACTAAAATTCGATTGAAGATCACTGAAATTCTCAAAACAACTTTTGGAGCCATTTCCGAGCCTCAATTTACTACAAACTTTTCAGAATCCATTTTAGCGCGAATTCATTTTATTATTCCCGTTGAAGATGCTGACAATATTCAATTTGACGAGCAGGATTTAGAGAAAGAAGTCAGACAGGTGAGTAAAACCTGGGAAGATAATCTGAAAGAGTCCCTGCTGGATAATTTTGGTGAAGTTGAAGGTAAAAGATTAATTAAGAAATATGCCAATAGCTTCCCGGCAAGTTATCAGGAAAATTCTGTAATTCAAACTGCTATTCTCGATATCGAGCATTTTGAATCTTTGCAGGATGATAACGAATTGAGCATGATTTTATATCGAGCTCAGGAAGATTCCAGAGAAACAATTCGCTTTAAGCTGTTTAATAAGGATCAGCCAAAATCATTGTCCGAAATATTACCTATGTTGGAAAATATGGGGCTCAGCGTTATTGGTGAATCGCCTTTTTACATTACAACATCTGACGGTATAACCTGTTGGGTCAATGACTTTGAGATGAAGCACTCAGGTCACAAAGCGTTAAGTCTGGCTTCGGTGAAAGACAAATTCCAGCAATCTTTTACTCAAATATGGTCAGAAAATGCTGAAAATGATGGCTTTAATCGCCTGGTACTTTCTGCTTCTCTGGACTGGAGGGAAACCGCATTATTGAGAGCTTATGCCAAGTATATGTGGCAAATTGGAACCAGTTTCTCACAACACTCAATTGAAGAAACACTGGATGCTTATCCGGATATTACCCGTTTGTTAGTGAATTACTTTTTCCAGAAATTTGATCCTGCAAATGAGCAAAGTGACAATAAAGAAAAAGAAATCAAATCTTCTATTATTCAGTCACTGGAAAGTGTGGCCAATCTTGATCAGGACAGGATCCTCAATCGATATCTTGAGCTGATAGATGCGACCTTAAGAACCAATTTTTTCCAATTGGACGCAGATGGAAATCCAAAAAATTACATTTCTTTAAAACTGAAACCACGCATTATTACCGACATTCCGCAACCTGCACCTATGTTTGAGATATTTGTTTATTCTCCAAGAATTGAAGGTGTTCACCTACGTGGCGGAAAAGTTGCCAGAGGTGGTTTGAGATGGTCGGACAGACGAGAAGATTTTCGTACTGAAATTCTCGGTCTGGTTAAGGCACAGCAAGTTAAGAACTCTGTTATTGTACCTGTTGGAGCCAAAGGCGGTTTTGTCTGTAAACGATCGCTTGTGGGACTTTCCAGAGAAGAGTTTATGGCAGAAGGTATTTCCTGCTACAAGACATTTATCAGCGCCTTGCTGGACATCACAGATAATCTGATAGAAGGCAAATTGACACCACCACAAAATGTGGTTCGTAAAGATGAAGATGACCCCTATCTGGTTGTTGCTGCTGACAAGGGAACTGCAACATTTTCCGATATTGCCAATAGTATTTCTCTGGATTACGGTTTTTGGCTGGGAGATGCTTTTGCCTCAGGTGGCAGTGTTGGTTACGATCATAAAAAAATGGGGATCACCGCAAAAGGCGCATGGGAATCAGTGAAACGTCATTTCATGGAAATAGGCGTGGATTGCCAAAAAACACCTTTCACCGCAATAGGTATTGGTGACATGGCGGGTGATGTATTTGGTAATGGAATGCTTTGTTCTCCAGCGACCAAACTGGTTGCTGCGTTTAATCATATGCATATCTTCCTTGATCCCGATCCCGATCCAGCGAAAAGCTATGTTGAAAGACAAAGACTGTTTGATCTGCCCCGTTCAAGTTGGGAAGATTATGACAGCAAGTTGATTTCCAAAGGTGGCGGTATCTTTTCACGCAGCGCCAAGTCAATTCCTTTAAGTGATGAAGTTAAAAAGCTTTTGAAGGTGGAAGACAATTCGTTATCACCTAATCAGCTGATTTCGGCAATTCTCAAATCACCTGTTGATTTGCTTTGGAATGGTGGTATTGGCACTTATATTAAGGCTAAATCTGAAACTCATTCCGACGTAGGTGATAGAGCCAATGATTCATTGAGAATTAATGGTGCGGATCTACGCTGCAAGATCATCGGTGAAGGCGGTAACCTTGGTGTTACACAATTGGGTCGAATTGAATACATGAGAAATGGCGGCAGAGCCAATACTGACTTTATTGATAATGCCGGCGGTGTAAATTGCTCCGACAATGAAGTGAACATCAAAATTTTGTTGAATCAGATTGTTGCTGGTGGTGATATGACAGAAAAGCAAAGAAACAAATTGCTTTTGTCAATGACCGATGAAGTCAGTGACATTGTATTAAGAGAAAACTTCCTGCAAGCCCAATCCATTAGTGTGAGTGAATCACGTTCACCTAAAATGGTTAAGGAGTTAATGCGATTTATTCACTGGCTGGAGAAAGATGGCAAGTTGAATCGTGAGCTGGAATTCTTGCCTAATGACGAAGAGCTGATTGAAAGAGTTTCTCAATCTGAAGGTTTGACTCGAGCTGAAATTGCTGTGTTGACCGCCTATGGCAAGATGGTTTTAAAAGAGGGCTTGTGTGTCCCTGTGATTGCCAATGATCCCTTTTATCAGCAGACGCTGATCAATTATTTTCCAAAACCGATCAGAAATAAATTTGCCGGACAGATGTTATCTCATCCATTGAAAGATGAAATTATTGCCATGCGATTAGCCAATGAGATGGTTGATTATCTGGGTAGTAACTTCTGTTTCCGTATTATTGATGAAACAGGTGCCAATCTTGATGAAGTGGCCAACAGCTTTACCTTGTCGAAAGAAATTTATGATATGCCACAGTTGTGGAAAGAAATTGAAGAGCTTGATCATTCTGTACCATCAGATGTTAGAAATGATATGTTTTATCAAACCCAAAAGATGGTAAGAAGATGTACCCGATGGTTTGTCCGTCATCGTAGTAAAAACCTTTCAATTGAAGATGAAATCAAGCGCTTTAAAAGTGGTATTCAGGAACTTCAAAAACATATTCATAAAGCGTTGGATAAATCTGAAGATGAAATGATTATGAAAGGCGTTGCCAAATGGGTTGAACAGGGTGTACCGAAAAAATTGGCTGAAAAAGTCAGCTTTTTAAGTACCATGTTTTCGGCTCTGGACATTGTCGAAATGGCAAATCAGTCAGCGGTTAAAGTGCCGATGGTTGCTGAGGTTTATTACCATTTGGGCGGTCGTCTTGAATTGCATTGGTTCCTCAAGCAGATCAATGTACAGCCTGTAGACAATCATTGGCAAGCTTTTGCCCGAGCATCCTTCCGGGAAGATCTGGATTGGCAGCAACGAGTTTTAACTGTCTCTGTCCTGAATTTGACTTCAAACTTCAAAACTTCTGAAGAAAAAATTCTCAACTGGATGGCTGAAAATGCCATTATGCTGAATCGTTGGAAGCAGATGCTGGCAGACTTTAGAGGAAGCAAGCGTCATGAATTTGCCAAATTTTCTGTGGTTTTAAGAGAGCTACAGATTTTGGTTCAAAGTAGTTTGAGAGCTGTTGAAAGACTTGGCAAAAAGTAATTTTTCGAAAATATTTCTAACTAGTAAAAAACCTCATTCAGTTATAGGTAAATGACAGAATGAGGTTTTTTTGTTACTTTTTTGAGTGTTTTGACATTTAGCCTTTGCTTTTAAATTTAGCCAGCCTGAAACGAGTGATAACATACCAGACAAAGCCAATAACAATCATTGCAACTTCTATATAATGACTGGGTTTTTCCAGCTGCTGCTTTCCAATCAGGTACCAGGTCATCATGCCTGCCAAAAATAAAATGATACTACCCATGGCCTGCATTTGTAGAGAATAACGTTGTTTTATTCTGTCCAATTTGTTTAGTGAGTCCTGTTTTTCCAAACTGTTCCCATCAGCCGATACCTTGTTGATTAAATCAAACTGACAATGTGAACAGATTTTTGCTTTATTGGAAATTCGTTTCTTGCAAGAGGGGCATTGAATGATTGCCATGCCATTGAACCTATTTAGTTAACATTCGCAACATTATAAATCAGCTTTTGTTGATCAACAACTCGGATGCATATTTTGAATATTGAGATGTTTTGTTTTATTTATGCAATAGTTTTTATTATGTCATTCACACAATGAGATATTTTTTAAAAAAGTTTTCTAATAAGAAAAATTCATATTGAAGGATTGAATGGAAGTATTTAACCTGTTTGTCCGTCACACCAAAATTTTACATAACCTTATTTTATCAAAATTATGTAACGCAGGATTTGTTGTGCACCTAATCAAATAAATTTTCGCAAGGAGAAAGCCTTTGAAAAAAATTAATTCAGAAAACTTCTTTAAAAAATCTTTGATAACTTCTCTGGTGGTTGGAGCATGTTTTGCAGGTGCCGTTTCAGCTGAAGCTGAGGAAAGATATATCATTAAATTTAAAGATAATTGGGACGGAAATAATACACCAGTTTCCATGATGAGTGTTGCTGAAAAGAGCCAGCGCGCACAGAGCAACATCCGTGAAGTCAGTAAAGCAGGTGGATTAGTCAAGCGTACATTGGTTAATAGTAATGCTATTGCAGCCATGATGACTAAAGATGAAGTTGCCAGGTTAGAAGCAAAGGGTATTGTAGAGTATGTTGAAGTTGACCCTGTTCGCCAATTGATCACGCCAGTTAATTACAGCGTTACGCCTCAAGCTGTCACACCTCAAGCAGAGAGTTCGCCATATGGTATTGCTATGGTGCAGGCTAATTTGGTGAGCGATTTGAATACG
>JAOUOC010000334.1 GCA_029880585.1 Gammaproteobacteria bacterium | reverse complement strand
TCCAAACCACGGGTCAAGATAGGCGCCTAATCGACTAGCATTCGTTTCATTAATTTCAATTGCTGTTAGTGCCAAATCTTCACTTCGGATAACAATTTCCTGATCTTCATCTGTATCCTCGGATACAAGAGCTTCAGCTTCTCTTTCCGCTCGCAATTGTTTGTAATAAGCGAGCCAATCAGTTTTGTCTTCAGTGATAAAATGTTGCAACAAGCCTCGCATCAATACGTTCCTTGCCTCACCTGAGCTTTGATTCAACAGAATGACAACCCCCAAATCCATATCTGGAATCAGTACCACCTGAGACATCATGCCGCTCAGAGTTCCCGTGTGCGAAATTCGCCATTGACCATGATAATCACTGATCCGCCAACCCAGAGCATAACCGCGATAGTGGGTTTGATCCATTTCTCGCAAGCTGTCATACATGGGCAAAGTAACCACGGGCGTCCACATTAATTGGCTCTGTTCTTGTGAGAATAGAAATTCACCATTAGCCATTTGACCCTGATTCAACTGTAATTGAATCCATTTCAACATATCAGACACGCTACACTTAATTCCTCCTGCAGCTGCCATAATACTGACTCGTTCGTTGATCAGATTGGGCACATCAACAATCACTTCTTCATTAATTTTGACATGAGGCGCGGCCAGATTTTTTTCTTTGGTAGTGTCGATGCCACCAGCATAACAGCGATTCATTTCAAGGGGATTAAAAATATTTTGCTGGATAAAATCTTCCCAAGGCTGTCCGCTGACTTTGGCAATGATCTCTCCCGCTACAATATACAGTAGATTGTCATAGGCATATTCATCACGAAAACTGCTGACAGGTTTTAAATATTGAAAATTTTTGACCACATCATCACGGGTAAATTTGGTCGGCTCTGGCCAAATCATCATGTCTCCTGAGCCAATTCTTAGACCGCTACGATGGGTTAACAAATCGCGAATATTAAACTGCTCGGTTACCCAGGGGTCATAGGTTTTAAATTCCGGTAGATAATCGACAACTTTGTCATCCCATGATAATTTTTCCTGCTCGACCAGAATGGCCAAAGCTGCAGAAGTAAAAGCTTTGCTATTAGAAGCGATTTTAAAAATTGTATTAACATCAACAGGTTGTTGAGTCTTTAAATTAGCAATGCCATAGGACTTTTGATGAATAATTTGACCATTTTCCATAATACCGACAGAAATGCCCGGCACCTGATATTCTTTCATGACTTCCGAGACAAATCGGTCGATGGAAGCACTTTTATTCAGTGAAAAGAATTGCCAGCCGATTAATCCGACCAGCGTTAATATCAGTAAAGGTTTTAAAACGGGAATTCGCATAGTAATTTTCCTGACAGAATTATTTGATAACGCGCTTCAAATCAAAAATAGTCAAATTTCTTGGTTCAGATGTTGGATTACCTGTTGGCTTGCTAATAACAGCCATATGGTTATGAGTTTGTTCAAGTACAACCTCACAAATATTCCTGCCTTCAATGGTTAACTCACGTAAAATACCCGTTGAATCAAATCTGAATATTCGATCATCACATGCATCATCTTCCGAGCGAAATAAAACAAATTTTTGTTGCTTTATCACGCCTAAATCTCTAACCATAACGCCTTTCATTTTAAATAATTGAATTGCCTGATCGCTCGATTGCTGAAGATTTTTAGCATATATCAAACTGGTCTTTTTGTATTTACCTGTTGTTGCTGACCGACCTGAAGTATTTAAAGAGAAAACAAGATAACCTTGATAATAAGCAGTACCTGATAACCAACCTTTAAAATCTTCTTGCTTGTTGTCTCCGATTTCGACAATGATTTTTTTATAACAACTTTCCAGATCCAGTTGCCAAACATGATTGTCCGCATCCACATGTCTGGCCTGAAAAAAAGCGGTTTTACCTTCTATAATCCAGCCACTCTGCAACATGTTTTCAGCACTGGCTACAATTTCAGCATTCCATTCAGGAAAACAACTGACAATTTTTTTGGACAACTCACTTTGCTCTGTATTTTCATAGTCATCAAAACTGAAGTGGGATTTATCAACTATTTTTTGCTTCTTCATATCGTAATGTAAAACCGTGGTATCCACATCGCCATCACTGACTGACATTTTTACAATGCCATTATCCCACGCCAAAGAATAAGCAAAGGCACTATAAACAGCATATTTTTTTGTTTCGTTCGATGAAATCGCTAAATAGTTTTTTGAATTTGATAAATCTCTTATCATCAATTCACTTGACCAGACATTATCTATTTTACCATTAACTGTATAAGCCATATACTGACCATCTGGTGAAAAAGAAAGTTCTGAATAATAAGCAGCTGGATAATCTAACTTTATATCTGCAGTCATTAATGTGGTTTTGAATTCACCATTATTTCCAGCCAACGCAATGCCAGAAACCCATATCAAACAAGTAAATAGTAAGCAATTCTTCACAGTATTATTTCCGCCAGTTTTGCATAAAGTTTTAAAGCATAACCATGCCAGCAATCAGGTACATCACTATAGTAATGGCTCC
>JAOUOC010000333.1 GCA_029880585.1 Gammaproteobacteria bacterium | reverse complement strand
CATTCTTTTATGACCTGGGATAAGGAATTGATAAAACAAATCTTTCACTTTCTTGAAAAGGGTCGCTTTACCGAAGAATACCGACCCGTAGAAAATAATAACTAACAGATGGAAAATATATATGTCTCATAGCCAGTTTTCTCTTTTAAAAGAGCGCCGATTTTTACCCTTCTTTATCACTCAGGCTTTGGGTGCATTGAATGACAATGTATTTAAGAATGCTTTAGTGATCATTATTGCGTTTAAAGCTGCTAACAAAATCGCGCTTGATCCTAAAATACTGGTCAACGTTGCTGCTGTACTATTTATCCTTCCATTTTTTCTTTTCTCCGCTACTGCTGGACAAATATCCGATAAATTCGAAAAATCCAGAACGATAAGATATGTAAAACTTGCAGAGATCCTCATAATGGCTTTGGCTGTCATAGGTTTATATTTTGATCACATATATTGGCTTTTATTTGTTCTGTTTTTAATGGGGTTTCAGTCAACACTCTTTGGCCCAATCAAATATGGCCTACTACCTCAGCACCTTCACACCGAAGAGTTAACAGGTGGTAATGCTTTAGTTGAAACAGGAACCTTTTTAGCAATATTAATCGGTACAATACTTGGTGGAATGTTAGTGGCACTTGATGATGTTGGCATTATTGCACTTTCATTTGTTCTTCTTTCATTGGCTGTTTTAGGTTATTTCTCTTCTCGAGCAATTCCTGATACTCCAGCAGTCGCTCCAGACATTAAAATCAATTGGAACCCTGTAACAGAATCTGTCAAAAATATTTCATTCATTGCTCACCACAAAGCTTTGTTTCTGGCTGTTTTAGGTATTTCCTGGTTTTGGTTTTATGGTTCAGTTTTCTTGTCGCAAATTCCCAATTACACTAAAGGGACATTGGCTGGAGACGAATCTGTAGCGACGCTTTTTCTAACCTGTTTTTCAGCTGGAATTGGATTTGGTTGTATTATTTGTGAAAGATTATCTGCTGGTCGCGTTGAGGCTGGCTTGGTTCCTATTGGCGCATTTGGATTAAGTTTTTTTGGATATGATATCTACATGGCTAATACAGCCACAGGTTTAGAGCCAATCTACAGCTGGCAAGCGTTTCTTGACATCGCTGGATCCTGGAGAGTGCTAATCGATATTTTCTTGATTGGTGCTTTTGCAGGTTTGTACACAGTTCCATTGTATGCATTAATTCAAAAAATTGGCGATAAAACTCATATGTCCAGAATTTTTGCTGGGCTCAATATTATAAATGCACTGTTTATGGTCATATCAGGCATTTATGCTATTGCCTTGCTAAAATTAGATTTCTCAATTCCCGAAATATTTCTGGCAACTGCCATTGTTAATATCTTTGTTGCCATCTACATCTTTACCAAGTCACCTGAATATATTTTTCGTGCCATTACCTGGCTGCTGGTAAATTCAATCTATCGCATCAAAAAAACCAATCTGGACATTATTCCCAAACATGGCGCTTTTGTACTGGTTTGCAATCATGTAAGCTTTGTAGACGCCTTGATTCTGGCAGGTTATTGCAAACGGAATATTCGATTTGTTATGGATCATCGCATTTTCAAAACTCCAATAATTGGTACATTTTTTAAAATGTCTAATGCAATTCCCATAGCTCCTGCCCATGAAGATAAAGAACTAATGGAGCGAGCTTTTGATAAAATTTCCGAAGAACTGGAAAATGGAAAAGTGGTTTGTATTTTCCCGGAAGGAAAATTAACGCCAGACGGTAAAATCAACGAATTTAAAAAAGGTATTGAAAAGATAATCGAGAGAAACCCTGTTCCTGTTTTCCCTCTTGCTCTTAAAGGTTTGTGGGGAAGCTGGTTCAGTCGTAAGGGAGGCAAAGCTATGTCCGGTTGGCCAACACACCTTTTTGCCAAAATACATTTAAAGGCTGGTGAAGCCATTGACCCTAAAAAAGTAACAGCCAAGTCGTTACAGAAAAAAGTGCAAGCCATAAAAGACAGTTGTTGTTAGCACATCTGAACAGTACTTTATCAATATAAAGCATTTGCGAGATGAGGCAAATCTCATTATGATGTTTAGCCTCACTCCATCCAAAACAACAAATTCAGGGGGCTTTTATGTTTCGTCAATTGTTCAAACGATTGTTAACGCTTTCTATTTTTCCACTGGTTATTTTCAGCCAGACAATTTTTTCTGCTGACAGAATAACAGGTAACACCTTTGCGACGCGATCTGAAGTGATTGCTCAACACGGTATGGTGGCAACAAGCCAACCATTGGCCACTCAAATAGGTCTGGATATTTTAAAGAAAGGCGGTAGTGCTGTTGATGCAGCCATTGCTGCGAATGCGGCTTTGGGTCTGATGGAGCCAACCGGAAATGGTATTGGTGGTGATTTATACGCCATTGTTTGGGATAACAAAAGCAAAAAGCTTTATGGATTAAATGCCAGTGGTCGCTCCCCTAAAGGTTTAACGCTGGATGGATTGAACGGTGAATTAAAAAAATTGAATCGCGATACGATTCCGCCACATGGCATGCTGCCAATT
>JAOUOC010000079.1 GCA_029880585.1 Gammaproteobacteria bacterium | reverse complement strand
TGACGGAAAAACAGTTGGTTATCAACTTGCAGATATTCTTAACAACTGGACACCAAATGGATATTCAAAGGTTATTAATGCTCGATTTAAAGGTGGATACATAACGCGTCACTACGCTGACCTGAATGAAGGTATTGAGACGATACAGCTCGAATTATCTCAAAAAACTTACCTCAATGAAAAAAATCTGGACTATGATATTTATAAAGCGAAAATTTTAAGTAATCAGCTTAGAGAATTATTTATGCTATTGAAAGGCTATTGCATGAATAGATAATTTGACGTTATAATCTCCCGACGAAATATGATATTTCAGTCGTATGCATAGGGACTATGGAACAGTTAAAGAGAGTTAAAGTCTTCACCGATGAATTGAAGCCAGGGATGTTTGTTTCAGAACTCGACAGGAGTTGGGATGAAACGGATTTTCTTCTGCAAGGATTTACTGTCACTGATTTCGAGGATGTTGAGCATGTTAAGAGTCAGTGTGAATACGTTTACGTCGATTTTAAGGATATTCAAGAGTTTCAAGCCTATAAGAGACAGTCAGCCAATTTTATTCCTAAAAAAAATCAAGTTGAAGAAGAGCAGCTTCACACCTATAATCTAAAAAAACAACTTAAACCCGCACTCGCCAGAAGAAGAAAAACATCACATCTTATGAAGTCCATTTTGGACAAAATCGCCTTAAGTCAGGACTTTGATATACAAGGCGTTCGTCAGACAGTTAAAGAAAACGTTAAAAGTGTGTTATCCAATCATGAAGCCATGATGATGATTACCATGCTTAAATCAAAAAGTGAAGACTTGGCCGAGCATAGTTTAAATGTGAGTATTTTGGCAATTGGTTTTGCTCAGACCCTTGGTTATAGCAGGGATCAATTGGAAGATATCGGTATGGCTGCATTGTTACACGATATAGGTCAGGTAAAGGTAAATGACAATATTACTTCAAAGCCTGGTAAGTTGAATCAAAATGAAAGATTGGAAATAGAAAAACACTGCCAGTATGGTTTTGATATATTAAGCAGTAAAACAGGTTTAACACCATCTTGTATTGATGTTGTGTTGACACATCATGAACGATTGGATGGAACAGGATATCCTCGTAAAATATCTGACAGCAGCATTTGCAGAAATGCAAAAATTGTTAGTATTGTTGATGCTTTTGACTCACTAACCAGTCATCAGTCGTATCGGAAAGGTATGTCAGTTATGGATGCCTATAAAATTCTGGTTGCAGGCAAAAAAACGCATTATGATGAGAGTCTGGTGCTTAAGTTTATTAAATGGAGAAGTATCTACCCGATTGGTTCTATTGTTGAAATGGAAAATGGTGAGGTTGGAATAGTTGTTAAATCATTTGAAGATCATCGTCTCAAACCACAAGTCTTGCTTGTTCTTGATGAATATAAGCAGCCCAGACAAGAAAGATTGATAAACATGCACAAAATGGATCTTACGCCAGAATCAAGACCTTACAAAATTGTGCGAGCATATGAAAACATGGCTTTCGGAATTGATATTCAGGCATATGCTGAAAAAGGTATGGTTGTTCAATAAATCTATCTGCAGATCAAAAGATCTATAATTAAAAGCTGAATCAACAAATCATCAGATATTAACTATTGTTTATTCTATCTATTTGTTAAGATCACCTAATTGTTCAATAGCTTGTCAGGTTAAGATATGCTTTCTCAGTTGTTATCTGAAATGCAAGAAGATGATAGAAAAGAATTTAACGATCTGTTGTTAAAGTTACAGCAGGCTGGTGGAGAGATTTCCTCATTATCCTCGGCAGATCAAAACAGAATAGTTCAGTTAAAACAAAAATATCAACCTAAAAAATCACAAACCTCTCCCAATGCAAATGCATCTGAAGCATCTCAGGAAGATATTGATTTAATCAATACTGATTTTGGACGATATGTCAGGCAAATTCTTGCAAGAGATCTGGGGCATCAATTTAAGAGGGAAGAAGATGCTGTAAATCATGCTTACCATAGTAAATGGCTGCCCATTGAATGTATTGAGGAGGATTTGGTAAAGCAAATTTTCTGGCGATTTCTTCCTGACATTGAAACTGCAAATCAGTGGCGTAGTCAGTTGGTTGATGTTCAACAGGATAAAAGAATGTCACTCAATATGACCTGGTTTATGGTGGTATTTCAACTTTATTCTATTCTTCGCGAAGAAGATTTTGAATGAATAAAATCCATTCAGTATTGGTTCATCTGGATATGCTTTAATAGAAGTGAATTATTTAAGCGAGGAGTGAATCATGAAAAAGTTTTCTATCAGTTTTCTATTTATACTTGTATCGATTTTTTCTTTATCTTCAAAGGCAATGGACCTTGTCTATTCATCAGAAAAAAACAAGGTGACAGAAAAAAGTGTTATTGAGTATGAAACGGTCGTGTCTGGCTCAGTTTTACTTGATAGAAGTAATATGGATTCTGTTAAAACGGAAAGCACTACAAAAACAACTTCAAAATCACCAACCCTAAGAACTAATGTTACAAAAGAAAATACCTCATTATTTTCTATATATGACGCCTGGATTTCTCTTGATCTTGATGAGGATTTTGATGGGTATTACAGCGAATTAACGATCAATTTTGATGCTGACTATGTATATAATGACTATGCCGAAGTTTATGCTGAAATTTATATTAATAGTAATGGCGTTGATTGGGAACTGTTATACAGTACAGATAGTTTTCTGATATATGGCAATGACTCATCGGATTTTTATAGTGTTAGTCTTTCTTTGAACACTGATTTTCCTACTGGCCAATATGATTTATTAATTGATCTTTATGAAGTAGGGTATAGTGGTGTTGCTGCAACAATTTCTCCTGGCGAGGATGTAGACCTTTATATGCTGCCTCTGGAAGATAAGGTTCATGAAATCAATCCTTATGATACAGACATTACCTATGTCATTTCACGATTATCACAAGACAATGATATGGATGGTTATTACCGTAATCTTGAACTTGAATATGAAATTAATACCTTTGATGCTGGTCGATATGTTTATGCAGAAATAGCCATAACAGACACTACCACGTTGCAACGTCGTATTCTGACAACAGATAATTTTTATTTGTCGAATGGTAGGGAGATTGTTAACTTATATCTTGAAACTGGTTATCCGACCTCTCGTTATGATGTAACAATTTCTCTGGTTGACGTGTATACAGATGAGCTATTAGAAACTGCAGGGAGTGGATTTTCATCACTAAACCGTCTACCTTTGGAGAGCAGTGATTTTGATGTGTATTCAGAAGTAGAATATGAAGTCGTTGTAAGTGGAGGAGGCAGTTTTGGAAGTGTGTTAATTCTGCTTTTACTTTTGATACCCGCAATAGGTAACAGAAATCCCATCAAATAAGATCAAGTTATGCAATAGTGGAAGGTCACTCTTGAAAGACAGGGTGACTTTTTAAATGATATGTTATAGTTCATGAAATTTATATTGCTACGATGTTTGCCATAACTGATGACGGGTAGCAAATTATTTTTTGGCAGTTTTATTTGTAGTAATTGATAGTTTTTATTTGTAGTTTCAATAATATAATTTCCCATAGGGGCTTCTGCATCTTTCCAGTTATCATTGTCTCTTAATAATTTAAGTATGATACCAATACTTTGAAAAATAGGCTCAATTGAACTTAACCACTTGCTAAAGGCCGCTTTAATTTTTAATTCATCCTGATTAATGAATAGAAAAAACTCGGGACATTCAAATTGGTTAATACCACCGGAAATACCGGCACGATATCTTATCACATCAATTAAAGGATCAGAGCGCAACGATTCTCCAAATTTCCCTTTGTAATTAATCAACCATTGATGTAGTGAATCAACCTGTTGAAGAAATTTAGTTAATTTGGCTGCATCAATTGCAGGGTTTTCATTTAAAGCATGATATTGCCCAGAAACTGTCCCTAATTCCTTAATCAGATCTGATTTACAATCAGCTGAATCAAACAAATCCATAATTTCAAACATATATTTAAACGCAATAAAAATATGTGATTGGTCGATTTGAGAAATGCTATTTTCCAGTTGCTTAAAAAGATGCTCGAGTTTTAAAAATCGTCTGGTTTTTTCATTGAGTGGAAACTCATACAATGAAAATAAATCCGTTTTTTCGTTTTCCTTTGTCACTGTTTATCCTGATATTAGAAGGCGTATTATTTGAATAAATCAAGTGTGTAAAAAATGAGCTTGCTTACAGCCAAATCACTTCTCCGATTTGCTAGCAAGTTTCAGGTATTTATTATGTAAGATATTAATTTTAGATTCAAGTTCAGCTGGAGAGCCATTATTTTGAACTATATCATCTGCAAGTGATAATCTTTGTTCTCGGCTAGATTGCGCATTTATAATTTTCAATGCATCTTCTCTTGAAAGCTTATCTCTGTGACATATTCTGTTAATCTGATTATCAACATCGGTATCAATGACTAATATTCTGTCAATAAATCTGCTCAGGTGTTCAGGTATATTTCCTGTCTGGTTAATTAAAAGTGGAATATCGAGAATAATATAGCCTTTATCTGTTTGTTTACTGTACTGAGTCAGTTTTTTTTGAATACATTCTGCAACTTTAGGGTGGAGTAATTGGTTTAACCAATCAAGATCCTCTTTTGAATTAAAGACAATTTGCCTCAAGACATCCCTTTTAAGCTGTCCATTGGCACTCAAAACATTTTCACCAAAACGTAGTTTAATTGGTTCAAGAAGTGGCGAATCAGCGCTGAGTAATTGTTTGGCAATTTTATCAGCATCTATAATATTGACGCCTGATTGAGAAAAATACTGACTGGCAAGTGATTTGCCACTGGCAATTCCTCCAGTAAGACCTAACCTGAGTAATGGCATTAACCCTTAATTTAACCCCATATATTGAAGATATTTTTGTTGAATTATGTCACCCCATAACAGAGTGATCCAACCAGCTGTTGCTAAATATGGACCGAATGGGATTTTGGTTTGGGAATCCTTGTTTTGAAGCAATATCATTAGGATGCCGAGAATTGCACCAACACCAGCTGATAAAATAATAACTATTCCAAGTTTTTGCCAGCCAACAAGTGCTCCAATCACAGCTAGTAATTTGAAATCGCCATATCCCATTCCTTCCTTGCCAGTCAAAAGTTTAAATAACCAATAAATAGACCATAGCACCATATAGCCTGCAATGGCTCCAATAACTGCATCATATAAAGAAATAAAGGTGTTTGAAGTTGCCAAAATAAGAGCAAACCAGAGTAGGGGAAGCGTAAAGTTGTCAGGTAATATTTGATGATCTATGTCAATGAAGCTCATAGCGATGAAATAAGCACTAATCAACAATACAAATATAAGAGGCCAACCAAAACCAAATTCCCTACCGGCCAAAACAAAAATTATTGCCGTCAATAATTCAACGAATGGATAACGAGAGGATATGGAAGTATTACATTGACTGCATTTGCCTTTTAGAAACATATAGCTAAGCAATGGAATATTTTCTGATGCTTTTACCTGATGCCCACATTGACGACAACGAGAACGAGGTGATATCAGATTAAAGTTTTCTGGCTCATTGTCAATTGGCTGTTTTGGTGCTTTAATTGTAAAACCTCGTTCCTTAAGAATATCTTTGGCCATTGATTCCCATTCTCTGAAAAGCATAACAGGGGAACGATAGATTACGACATTTAAAAAACTACCAACCAAAAGGCCAAAAACAAACAGAAAAATAGTCAGAAATACAATATCAGTCTGCATTAAAGTAATAAAATTATCCAGCATAATATTAAACTGCCTGACCCATTTGAAATATTGGTAGGTACATGGCAACGATCAATCCGCCAACAACCACACCAAGAACTGACATGATTAATGGTTCAATGAGAGCACTTAGACCATCAACCGCATCATCAACTTCCTGCTCATAGATATCAGCAACTTTTGATAACATTGCATCAATAGCGCCAGATTCTTCACCAATACCAATCATTTGAACGACCATATTAGGAAACACCCCTGTTGATTGCATGGACAGATTCATCTGCATACCAGTGGTAACATCATTTCTGATTTTTAAAATGGCATCCCGGTATAGTGCATTGCCTGAGGCTCCTGCGGCTGAGTTCAAAGCCTCAACAAGAGGAACGCCTGCAGCAAATGTTGTTGCGAGTGTTCTGGAAAATCTTGCAACAGCTGCCTTATGAAGAATTTCTCCGATAACCGGGAATTTTAATAAAGCTTTATCTTGACGATCTCTGGCTTCCTGAGAAGCACTTAGAATCTTCTTATAAACCATTACTGCTCCAATAACAGCAAAGAGGAAAATATACCAATTTGCTTGCATAAATTCTGATATTCCTATGACAAATAATGTAAAGGCGGGCAGGTCAGCACCAAAACCTTCAAATATTTCCTTAAATTGAGGTACAACTTTAACGAGAAGAATAGATGTTACAACAACAGCAACTACAACGACAGATATTGGATATGAAAGTGCCTTTTTAATTTTGGATTTTAGCGCTTCTGTTTTTTCCTTATAAGTAGCAATTCTATCCAACATATCCTCTAATGCTCCAGCTTGTTCACCAGCATCCACCAGATCACAAAATAAATCATCGAAATATTTTGGATATTTTCGTAAACTATCTGCCATAGTATTACCAGATTCAATATCATTTTTTATTCCAAGTAACAGCTTTTGAACAGATTCTTTCTCATTACCATTACCTATAATTTCAAAGGATTGTACTAAAGGAACACCAGCTTTCATCATAGTCGCTATTTGACGTGAAAACATGGCAATATCTTTGGGCTCTATAGGTTTACTACCACCACCAAATAATGATTTAGCTTTTTTAGTGACCTTGGTTGGCGTAATACCTTGTTTTCTTAGTTGAGCTTTGATATCCGCAGGGTTTGAACCATTGACTTCACCTGAGGTTTTTTTACCTTTTTTATCCGTGCCTTCCCATACGTAGGTATTAACTTTGGCAGGTTTGGCCGCTTTCTTGCTCGCTGCACCACGTCTTTCAGTTTTTACTTGTTCTACTGCCATAATTAAAAATCCTCAAAAATCTTAATGTTGAGTTACCCTGTTAACTTCTTCAAGAGTCGTTACGCCTTGTTTAACTTTTAACAATGCGGAACGATGCAGATCATTTACACCTTCTTTCCTGGCTTGATCAGCTATGTCAATGGCGTTGCCACCGGACATAATAATACGACCTATTTCTTCAGAAACTTTCATTACCTGATAGATACCTACACGTCCTTTGTAACCGTTTGTACAACTGTCGCATCCTGAAGCTTCGAATACTTTAAAAGAACCAATTTCTTCTTGTTTAAAACCAGCATCAAGAAGGGCCTGTTCAGGCAGCTTCGCTTCCTGTTTACAATTGCCGCACAGTCTTCTTGCAAGTCTTTGCGCAATAATCAAATTTACGCTGGTTGCAAGGTTAAATGGAGCAACGCCCATATTCACCATACGAGTCAAAGTTTCTGGAGCGCTGTTGGTATGCAGGGTCGATAATACAAGATGCCCGGTTTGAGCCGCTTTTACTGCTATTTCGGCAGTTTCTAAATCACGGATCTCACCAACGAGAACAACATCAGGGTCTTGACGAAGGAATGCCCTCAACGCCGCAGCAAAGGTTAGTCCAGCTTTTATATTAACATTTACCTGATTAACACCTTCAAGATTTATCTCAACAGGATCTTCAGCTGTTGAAATATTGGTTTCCGGCTTATTAATGATATTCACAGCTGTATAGAGAGAAACAGTTTTACCACTACCTGTCGGTCCAGTGACCAGCACCATTCCTTGCGGTTTATGAATTGCATCCATAAATAAGGATTTTTGTTCATCTTCATAACCCAATACATCAATGCCTAACTGCGCTGATGATGAATCGAGAATACGCATTACAATTTTTTCGCCAAACAGTGTAGGTAATGTACTTACACGAAAATCGATAGATTTATTTTTGGATATTTTTAATTTGATACGGCCGTCTTGTGGAACTCTTTTTTCAGATATATCCAGCTTGGACATAACCTTAAGCCTTGCCGATATTTTGGTAGCGAGATTAACAGGCGGCCCAGCGACCTCACTTAACATTCCATCAATACGAAATCTTACTCTGTAACGTTTTTCATAGGGCTCAAAATGAAGGTCTGAGGCGCCTTTTTTAATGGCATCAAGCAGCAGTTTATTCACAAATCTGACTATAGGCGCGTCATCAGCACCAGAATCCCCATCACTGTCATCTTCCTTGTCACTTTCTGTTTCAAGATCCAGATTTTCAAGATCTGCATCATCAAATTCATCAAGAGAACCGCTTTCCTTTTCATCAATAACCTTGCTGATCATTTTTTTAAGTTTTGTTTCTTCAACAAGTACAGCTTCAGTCATTAAACCGGTGTGAAATTTAAATTCATCCAGAGCCATTAGATTGGTAGGGTCTGACATGGCTACATATAATCTTTTGCCACGTTTAAAAAGAGGGATAGCGTTATTTTTCGAAATCAGTTTTTCTGAAACCTGATCAACAGGAATTTGTTCAAAGTCAATGGCGTCAAGGTCAAATAAAGGTAAGCCGAATTCAGAAGAAGCTGCGTTTGCAATGACAATGGCATCAACTAAAGCATTTTCAACCATATAGGATACAGTGTTTTGTTTAGCTTTTTTGGCTTTTTCAGTAGCATCTACAGCCAGAGGTTCAGGCATGATACCGTCTCTGATCAGTCTTCGCGTTAGGCCGTTTAAAACTATGTTGCTGGATTGTGTTGTAGCCATAAGACTTATTAAAACACCTTTTCAACCATTTTTTCAGTTAGATTAACTGAGTATAAATGGTAAAAAAATAAAATTCATCTTTTTTTATTAGAAAACAAATAGATATGACATTAAATTAATGATTAACTTCACATAATAATAAATTTTATGTATGTAATTAAATTATAGGTAATGTTTGGGATATATTATAGTTTGTGTCGTCCTAAAATAGGTTGACAATTTTCTAAGATCATTTGCTAGAACCAACTTGTTATCACTTTTTATTAACTCCGGTTTTATAGTCTTGACAAATAGCCAATACAATACTAAATCTTTTGCAGGCGTTAAAACCTTTTCACGCTGATTATAACTTGATAGATAGACTGTCTCGATAGTTTAAATAACCGATATACTGGTGTTAATTGTATTTGTCCTGACTTTTTTAGATTTTGGCATAAGAGAATGTAGTAGTAGTTTATTCTAATTAACTTTAACATGTTCTCAGTAATATTAGTACATTAATTCTTCATTGAATACCGTAGTGTTTTAGATTCTGCTTATATTTGTATTCACCATTTTTCTACTTGTTTTACTGCCGCTAATTTAAAGGCTAATGTTTCATCATGCTGAGTTCTTCTAACTCGCTTTGAATTTAATGTTGTCAAATTTAAGTCCTGAATATGTAAGGATCTTAGGAAGTTAAGCACTCGTTAAAAGGTGCTAAACTTCTGAAATGATTAAGTAAAATAGGTATTACATACGTTCCCGAATTGCAGAGAAGGTTTTTCGTCGAATAATTTGCTACTTTTATATCGATTTATAGGCTTCAGATACCGCTCATCTGAGTGGAATTAGTGTTCGTTCAATTAATAATATCTACATTAAACTACGGCATCGTTTAGCTGGTGAATGTGAAAAACATTCGGACATCAATGGACAGATAGAAGTTGATGAATCTTATTTTGGAC
>JAOUOC010000332.1 GCA_029880585.1 Gammaproteobacteria bacterium | reverse complement strand
TGGCTTTTTTTTGTCTGCAAGAAACTGGTGTATAATCGCAAAAAACCTATAAAACTTCATAAGGATAAACCTTTGAAAAAAGTGATCACTTTCGGCACCTTCGATATTCCGCATGTTGGCCATGTCAAAATTTTAAACCGCGCCAGAGAATTGGGCGATTATTTAATTGTAGGGGTTTCTTCAGATGAGCTAAACCAAAGCAAAAAAGGTCGTAAGCCGGTTTATAACCAACAGGAAAGAATGTTTTTGATGCAGTCTTTTAAAGGGGTTGATGAAGTTTTTCTGGAAGAGTCACTGGAAGAAAAACGTGATTATATTTTGAAATATCAGGCTGATGTTTTGGTTATGGGTGATGACTGGCAAGGTAAATTTGATGAGTTTCAGAATATTTGCGAAGTGGTTTATTTACCCAGAACGCCTTCCATTTCAACCACTTCTGTGATTGAGGTGGTTAGAAGTGATGAGTGGGGGATGGGGAAATAGTTGCTAGTTATAAAAAGCCGCTATTTAAGTAAATTTAAAATTGATGTTGAAGCTAGATGCTGTCTCTTGAGTGATTCGAGAGACAGCAGTGTTTAGAAAAGATATTTAAAGATTAATTATTACGAATTAAGTGCCGTAGCTGGCGCAACGTATTCAAAGCCAAGATTTTCAGCAACACTTTCGCAGGTCACTTTACCTCTATAAACATTCAAACCGTTAAGTAAGTGCTTGTCATCTTCAAGCGCTTTTTTGTATCCCTTGTTTGCAATATTGATAATGTAAGGTAAGGTTGCATTGTTCAGTGCAAAAGTAGAAGTTCTTGGAACCGCACCTGGCATATTAGCGACACAGTAGTGAACCACTTCATCAATAATATAAGTTGGATCAGCATGAGTTGTTGCTTTGGATGTTTCGAAACAACCACCTTGGTCAATTGCAACATCAACAACAGCTGCTCCAGGTTTCATGCGCTTGATCATATCAGCTGTGACCAACTTCGGAGCAGCTGCACCAGGAACCAGAACGCCACCAATAACCAGATCGGCAGAAAGTACGTGTTGTTCCAAAGCATCTTTACTGGAATACACAGTTTCAACCTGAGCTCCAAACTGGGCATCAAGACTTCTTAATACATCAATAGAGCGATCAAGAATCACGACTCGTGCGCCCATACCAACGGCCATTTGAGCTGCGTTACGACCAACTACGCCACCACCAATAATGACAATTTTTGCAGGAGAAACACCTGGTACACCACCAAGTAACATACCGCGACCGGCATGAGATTTTTCCAGACATTGCGCGCCAGCCTGAATAGACATTCTTCCGGCCACTTCCGACATTGGTGCCAGTAAAGGCAAGCTGCCTTTATCACTGGTTACAGTTTCATAGGCAATGCAAACCGCTTTACTTTTGATTAAATCTTCTGTTTGAGGTAGATCTGGTGCCAAATGCAAATAGGTAAATAAAATTTGACCTTCTTTTAGTCTGGCCCTTTCTTCTGACAATGGTTCTTTTACCTTTACGATCATTTCTGCTTCAGCAAAGACTTTTTCGGCCGTGTCTCTGATTTCTGCTCCAGCATCAATATAATCGTCATCAGAAAAACCGATACCGCCGCCAGCATTGGTTTCAACAATCACTTGATGGCCATGCATAACCAATTCGCGCACACTGGCTGGAACCATACCAACACGATATTCGTGATTTTTAATTTCTTTAGGTACACCAATTAACATTTTCAGCTCCTCAAAAAAGCAGTAAATAATGATATAAACGTAATGTTTCAGTATGAAAATTTTCGCTAGTATATTATTAAATTATCAGAATTTCTTGCTTATTTTCGAAGCTTTGCAGTAGAATATGCTGGTTTAATCTTTAATTGTAGTTAATTTAACTGGTTTTTATAGTGTCTACATTCAATGATATTGACAGGATAGATCGCGCCATCTTGCGAGAATTGCAAAAAGATGGCCGTATGGCCAATGTTGAATTATCAAAACGGGTTGGCTTGAGCGCAACACCTTGTCTCGAACGTGTTAAACGTTTGGAAAAGAATGGTTATATAAAAGGATACTTCGCCAGAGTTGCTCCCGACAAGCTAAAAGCCTCACTGTTAGTCTTTGTAGAAATTACCCTTTCCAAAACTTCTCCTGATGTTTTTGATGACTTTAAAAAATCTGTTATTGATTTAGCAGAAGTGTTAGAGTGCCATTTAGTGTCAGGTGATTTTGATTATCTGGTTAAGGCGCGTGTGGCAGATATGGTTGCCTATCGGAAATTGTTAGGAGAAACCTTGTTAACCCTTCCTGGCGTAAGTGGTTCAAGAACTTATGTGGTGATGGAAGAGGTGAAGGAAATCAGTACAATAACTATTCCAGATAACTGATTTAATGATAAATTTGTGAACCCTTTATAGTAAAAACATTGATAAATGAACTGAATTTGTTTTTTGATTGTCGGACAATATTATTTAGAGAATAGAGAATAGAGAATAGAGAATAGAGAATAGAGAATAGAGAATAGAGAATAGAGAATAGAGAATAGAGAATAGAGAATAGAGAATAGAGAAT
>JAOUOC010000011.1 GCA_029880585.1 Gammaproteobacteria bacterium | reverse complement strand
AAATTTTTATCGGCTATCAGGTTAATCGCAATATCAGCTTGAAAATTCGTAATCTGGATCAATACACAGAAATTATGCAAACTCTGATTAACTCAGGTGTTAATGAAGTAGGTTATGTTACCCTTTTGTCCAGTAAGGAAGATGAATTAAGGCAACAAGCGAAAGAAAAGGCCATAAAAGACGTCAAGAACGCAGTAAAATCTCTGGCTAGATCTTTTGATGTTAAAGTGGGCGATTTGTATAGGGTTTCTGGTGACCCTCTAGGTAATGATCGTGCTTATGCTTTGGAAAAAAATGTTTCTGGCTCACGAATTAGAAGAGCCAATATCGTTAATGATTCATTTGAACCAGGGAATATAGAGATCGAAGAGACTATCTATGCAGTTTATTTGATTGACTAATTAATAGAATATTCTAGTTCAATAATCTCAAGACAAAAAAAAGACAGCCTGTTGGCTGTCTTTGACAATTTGTTTCACCTTCCTGGAACAATCCTTTGCTAAATCCGTTTAGCTCCTTTTAAAAATCCCTGATCTTTCCCTGTAATCATTCCCTGACAGGCTTTCCTTTACCTTTCCCTTCTAGTGTCATCCCTGTAAACTTATCCATGTAGCAAATCTATCTGTCCGTTTGATAAACTTGCACGTATAAACGTAAGTCCGAATTATGCACCGTTTAAAGTTAACCTCATTTCAGAGGGCATCTAAAAAGGAATCGTTCCTTCATAACCGACTTCCTGTCGGCAACATCTTCCATGATGTTTCCTTTTAGTGATGCTTCATCGAAAATCCGTTTCGATAGTGAAATTCTAGTTATTTCTAATTTTAAAACAAGACTGGAAATCGAATAAAAAAGTATTCAAGGACTTTCTCATAAAACCCAAACAAAGATAATCTCTTTAATTTTCAAAAAGTTAACGACTTCAGCCTATCATTTCAAAGCTGATTTCTGATGTATATTTAAGCCTTCTCGCACACGCTTGTAAGAAATATCTCACAAGACTTATAGTCAATATCCTACAACTCAGAATGAATTATATTGACCGGAAAGACAACATAATCGCGATATCCGGTAATAATTCGCTTTCTGCCTGATAGCTCCTTGTCCAAAACACTGTCTCCAGAGTCAGTAATTAACGTTTTACCTGTCAAATTTTGAAGCTTTGTTTTTGTAGCAATTATATGAAATTTTTCCCAGCCTACACGTTTGACAACCTCTGGGCTTAGTTGATGGTTTCCTCTCCCCAGCACATGCCCTTGTCCGCCTATAACAGTGATATAACATTCAATTTGTTTTCCATTGTCTATCAAGGTCAACAAATCTTTTTCTGTAGCATCCTGGAGATACAATTGGTTTTGAAACACAATATCAATTCCCAACAGGGTATTTTGCAAGTGAAGCTGTTCCATGATAGCAGCACAAGTTGTTCCGGAACCAATGACATAATATGTGTCATCATCCATCGACTCAATCACTTCAGCGGCAATATCATCCAATACCAGTTCCTCGCTTTCTGTTGAACCGCTTTTAACTGATTGAACATATTCCAGAGCAGCTGGGATAGTGAGATAACCATATTTTTTAGCTTTAACAACGCCTTCTCTGAAAGCAATCTCATCAATATCCATAACATCAGCAGATGTCAGACTCATTAACTCCCCTTTGATTAACTGAGCTGTAACAAGTCCTGCCGCTTGAGGTGAAATGGCATATACGCCTGAGTGAATTTTAACACCGGCCGGAATACCAAGTACCATTTGATTTGTCTCGCAAACATCAAATACATTTCTGGCTGTACCATCACCACCCGCGAACAATATCAAATCCATACCAAGCGTCTGCAATTTTTTTACAGCTTCAATGGTGTCAGATTCCTGCGATGGTGAGCCGGATTGATATATCACGTCAAAGGGTAAATCCATTTTTTGGCAGAGGTTTTCTCCCATTTCCCCGGAAACAGTATAAATTTTGAATTGTTTTGTCAGTGATTTGATTTCATTAAGAGCAATCTCTGTCTTTTGCCCAGATAATTGGAGCGCCCCCATGTCCAGTGCTTTTTGGCGTATAGCCTCACCATCACTGCCTTTAAGACCCACACGACCACCAATGCCCGCAAAAGGATTAATGATCAGACCTAACCTAAACACAGTATTGTTCTTCCATAGAATACTCAAATATCTTGCCAAACGCTTCAAACAGGATTTTTGCTCTTTCCGGTAAACTATTATTATTTAAATACTCTTTCAACTGATGTTCCACGTTTTGCCTAAATGCTTCAGAGGCCTGCATGCCCTTTACCAAATTATCTGCCGACAAATTAAAATTATGTTTGCATGCCAGAGAAAGTGCCCATTCTATTGCTTGAGGCTTAATTTCAACTGATTCAAAGTTTGACTGTTCTTGCTGACTTCTGCCTTCAGGTTTGTACCAGTAACCAAAATCATCAAGATTTCTTCTTTCAATTCCAGCTATACACCAATGCGCTATCTCATGTAATGCACTGGACAAAAAATCCTCACGGCTATATATGATAGCCTGATTGCCATCTTTTGCAGCCAAATAAAAAGGTTCTTTTGCACCCGTTTTTAACAGGGTGTTTTCAGGTTCAGCAAAACAACCATTAAAACACTCAACCACTTTATCTAATTTTTCCTGTTCAGAACAATCAAACATAGACCAACTTTTATGTAACCCAAACAATACTTAAGAAAATCAGACCATTCTAACATGCCGATAATTCGATATTCTATAGTAGCGCAGTTGTTCTACCTCGCTAACTTATAGTTTTTTACATTACATTTACAACGATAATCTCTATTTCAAAAAAAGCATAAATATGCGCTATAATGAAAAACAGTAAAAGAGACAATTTTGAAAGCTCTTTATTCACCTGATTATCAGAGAGCCTTTTAGACTTCCTGAGGTAATTAATCACAAGCGGTTGATGTCACAAATGAAATCTCAAATTGTAAGAATAGTTCCAGATCCCATTGATGAAGATTGTTTGCAAATCACATTAAAACATTTCCCCGACAGATTTCGTTTTTGGCAATCCAGACAACCAAAGTTTGCCATTTACAAAGGATATGGAAGTGAATGGTATTATTTCCCCTCATTTAACCCTGCCCCAGAAAAAGTAGTTCCTTTTCTTCGCGAAATTGCCAGCGGCTCACAGTTCAGACATCTAAGAGCTAAGCCTTTGAGATTAATTAATTCAAAGATTTGAACAAACCTATAACTTTTTGAGATTTACGCTGGATTTACTTAGAAAAGAACCAATTATTGGTCTACATTTATTTAATGTAGTAGCGGCTTATACATGTGTCTGCGTGGAAATAAAAAAATCAACTGAACAGCTAAAAATATCTATGACATATATCAAATCAATATTGTTTTGCATTTTTTTGTTATTTAGCCAATTTAGCTCAGCAGAACATCAAAACACACAAAATGATGTCTTAAAAATTGCAATAATAAAAAACAATCCTCCTTTTACAATGCTTCTACCAGATGGAAACCCCAGCGGCTTTCAGGTTGAATTTTGGCAACTCTGGTCAAAAGTAAATAACTATCCAGTGGAATTTGTTCCCGGTTATTTTGAGGATAATATTATTGCCCTGAAAAATGGTCAGGTCGATTTTCATGCAGGACTTAACATTAATGAAGAGAGACTTCAGTGGTCAGATATTTCAATTCCTATTCTTGAGGTTGCAAATGCTGTATTTTACCTTCAAAAAGATCAGCCGTTAAATTCACTTCATGATTTACAGGATTTTACCATTCATATTCACAGAAACACTTATCTTGAAAGTTATACCCGAAACAATTTTCCTCATATCAAAATAGAAACTTATCTTGACGTTGAAGAGCAGATAAGAAAACTGTTAAATGGCGAGATCTCAGCTATTTATGGTGAAATACCCTACATTAATGCACAATTAGGCAGGCTGGGTTTAAGGGGCGCTTTATCAGTTAGCCCTCATGATCAAATTACCAGAAGTATTCACGCGTTGATCCCAAAGGGACATCCTGAACTCGTCGATAAAATTAATAACGGAATTGCCAGAATACCATTGTCCGAACTTATTGCGCTTGAGAAAAAATGGTTACCGGATTCAGAACCCTATTTTTTAAATAAATTGACTCAGGAAGTGCCTACCCTGACAATTCTACAGCAACAATGGCTCAGCCAGCAGCCAGAACTATTACTTGGCATAGACTACAATTGGGCTCCATTTGAATATCTTGACCCTAAACACGGCTATATCGGGATCAGTGCAGACTACCTTAACGCTATTAAATCCAAACTCAATTTAAAAACTCAAGTTGTAAAAAATCTGACCTGGACACAAATTCTGGATAAAGTGAAACTGGGACAAATTGATATTTTACCAGCGATTACTATTACTGAAGACAGAAAGAAGTTTCTTAATTTTACTGATCCCTATATTTCCTATCCCATGGTGATAGCCACAAGAAAAGATACCTTCTTTATCCAAAAGCTTGAAGAGTTGGAAGGGAGAATGATTGGGGTACCAAAAAGTTCTCCTGGTGAGGAAATTCTTCGCTCCAGATATCCGCAATTGCAAATTGTCACAACTGAGACTGCTATAGAAGGACTAGAACTACTCAATAGCGGACAAATAGATGCATTTGTTGAAAATCTGGCAGTTGTTACTCATGAGATCAACAAGAATGATTTTAATGACCTAAAAATTGCTGCTGTAACGCCCCACACTTTTGAGCTTGCCATGGGGATCAGAAATGGTCTGGAACCACTAGTTCCCATTTTCAACCAAACACTTAAAACAATTGATGATAAACAACGCACCAACATTTCAAATAACTGGCTTGCATTACAATTAAATGTTGGCACTGATATGCTTACCTATTTAATATGGACTTTACCTGTTGCATTCTTATTGATCTCAATCATCTTATACATTTCCAATACCAATAGAAGGATGCATCAGGAAATAAGAAAAAGAAAAGAAATTGCCATTAGCCTTGAAAAAGCAAAAGCCAGTGCCGAATCAGCCAATCGAGCTAAAGACATATTTCTGGCAAATATGAGTCATGAAATAAGAACACCAATGAATGCCATTATTGGCATGTCTCACCTATTAGAACAGGCTAAACCCAATAAAGAACAAAAGCTTTACCTTAAAACGCTAAATGAGTCTGCTAACTCTTTACTTTTACTAATAAACGATATTCTCGATCTCTCCAAAATAGAGGCTGGCAAACTGGTTTTAGAAAACATACCTTGTGAACTGGCGAAGCTGGTCAATGAAGTGATGGATCAAATAAGACCAAATATTAATAACGATCATGTTAAATTGAGTAAAAACCTTTCTCCGGAAATTCCAGCGAAACTACTTGGCGATCCTCTTAGAATTAAACAGATCATGCTCAATTTATTGGGGAATGCTATCAAATTTACCGATCATGGTTCAATTAATTTAAACATTACTGTAATCAGTAAATCTAAAGAAAATGCAACCTTGCATTTCACTGTGTGCGATACAGGAATAGGCATAGACAAGGAGCAAAAACAAAGACTGTTCCAGTATTATTCTCAGGCTGATTCTAAGACTACCAGAAAATATGGCGGTACCGGTTTGGGCTTGGCAATTTGTAGACAGCTTTGCGAAACAATGAATGGCAATATTTGGGTTGAAAGCACACCAGGTAAAGGAAGCTGCTTTCACTTTACCATTCCGTTTTCTATTGCTACCCCTGATATGGTTTCTAATTACGAACACAAACATAATGATAAAAAACTGACCTATCGCGATGAATTTAAGGCGTTAAATAATAAAAAGGTTTTGATTGTTGATGATAATGATGTCAATCTGATGTTGGCGAACAAATTATTATCAAATCAGGGGATCAAGACCAAAACTGCTAAAAATGGTCAATTGGCACTGGATATTCTGGAAAAAGAAACCTTTGATGCTGTTTTAATGGACATTCAGATGCCTGTTATGGACGGTTATAATGCCACAATCATCATTAGACAAAACGATAAAACAAAAGACCTTCCGGTCATTGCATTAACCGCAAATGTGATGGAAAAAGACGAAAAAATGTATCTGGCTGCAGGTATGAATGCTGTTATCGCCAAGCCAATAAACATAAACGATATGCTTTATACTCTCAAACGCTGGATAGTTGACTACAAAATGATGGATTAAATCATTTTAAAAGTACGACAGTAATTCATCTCTGGTCAGAACAAAAACACCATCTCCACCTCTTTCAAACTCTAGCCAGACGAAGGGAACATTGGGAAAAGCCTGCTCAAGTGCATCGGCACTGTTACCGACTTCCACAACCAAAATTCCATTATTACTTAAAAATTTACTCGCTTCTTTCAATATCTGTCTGGTTATGTCCAGACCATCTTGACCGCTTAGGAGAGCTGCAGCAGGTTCTAACGAAAACTCATCAGGCGCTGTATCAAAATCATGCTGATTAACATACGGAGGATTTGAAACGATTATGTCGTATTGCGTATCAGGCAATTTATCAAATAGATCAGATATCAGGAAATTAACATTATTCACTTGAAGATTTTTGGCATTCTGTTTGGCAATTTCAATACATTCTGCACTGATATCACTCCCCATAACATTGGCTTGTTCAAAATATTGTGCGCAGGCGATGGCAATACATCCACTGCCAGTACAAAGATCCAGTATGTTGTTAACCGAATCACCATCAATCCAGGGGGCAAAACGATTTTCTATTAATTCCGCAATCGGAGAACGAGGTATCAGCACTCGTTCATCTACATAATACTCCGAACCACAAAAATAAGCCTTATTAGTCAGATAAGGCAAGGGAATTCTGTCATTTATTCTTTTTTCAGCTCTGGCAAGGGCAAGGGCTTTGTCCTCTTGCTTTACACGGGAATCCAGCATTTCCTGAGGCAGATCATAGGGTAAATTCAAGGTTTGTAAAACAAGGAAAACGGTTTCGTCCCATGCATTGTCACTACCATGACCAAAATAGATATCTGACTGATCAAAATGAAAATATATCCAGTTAATCAATTCATCAATAGTTTTAATATGAACTATAGCGTCCTGAATCATTTCATCAGTTATAAGGTTTGACGGATTATTCACTTTTACTTTGCCATTTTCTCAGATCCAACATCCAGAACAGATTGCATTTTATGCCTGATCTGTTCAAGAAGTTCAGCTCTTTGTGAAATTTCAAAATCTTTTGTATCCACAGGATCGCATACCTCAACAAAAACTTCCTGATTTAAATACAGATCCATATTGTTACCTGACTGAACCTCATGAATATTTTTTATCACAATTGGTACAACAATAGCCTTGGTATCAATTGCCAGATGAAAGACTCCTCTTTTAAATTTACCGAGTGTACCATTGCGTGATCTTGTTCCTTCAGGCGCAACCCACAAGGAGATACCGCTTACCATCACTTGTTTGGCTTTTTCCAGATCTTTAATAGATTGCTCATGATTATGACGGTCCACCGAAACAAATTCGCCTAACCTCAACGCCATTCCCATAAAAGGAATTTTATATAATTCTTTTTTTGCCATCATTCTCAAGCTGGTTTCAAGCACCAAAATACTGACAGGGATATCGTAAAGGCTAAAATGATTGGACATCACAATAACCGGTCTTCCACTATTATGTGGAAATTTTTCGGCGCCCCTAGAATTGATAGAAACATTCAACAAGCCCAGTAAGCGTCTGGACCATCTTCTCAACAATTTATCAATACGATTGCGAGTATTTCCTGGAGTTACTCTCACAACAGCAATATGACATGCTGCAATGAAGGTGTACACGCCCGTCATGAATGCAATCCAGTAAAACCTTAATTTGCTCGCCTTGTTACTTTTTCTGTCTTTCATAAACCCGACTTACATCTATTTAAAATTCAAATTAATCCATGCCGATAAACATAATTAACATCCGCCCCTTGTCCGTCAAATTTGACCCCCACCAACTGAGCAGTTTCAAAACCAGCAATGGTATCATTATTGGTCAAGTAAGCAGTTAATCTGGCCACAATCGGCATATGACTTACAACCCATAAGTTTTCCGATTCCTGAGATAGTAAATAACTGGCTAATACGCGATGGTCTGCAAAATGCACCAACATTTCCTCAGTTTCGCTCTCAATTGGACAATCCATTTCAGATAATACTACATGGGCTGTTTGTTGTGTTCTTTTAAATGGACTAATTAACATCTTGTCAGGCATATCATGATTATCTAACAACCATTTTCTCACAACACTTTGAGCCTGCTTTGCGCCAACTTCAGAAAGCTCACGCTCGAAATCACTGGTAAATTCTGACTTTGCCAGTCCATGTCTCATAATCCATAATTGTTTCAGCATAATCTTACTTTTCTTTTAAAGCCATAAGGCTATTTAAAACTCATCTGACTTTAAATGATTAAGGTACTCATTGACCTTAATAATATTGTCAGCACTTAATCTGGAACCTGATTGAGAAACCAGCATGCCTGCTGCAAAGCTTGCAAGCTCGGCGGATAACTTCAAGCCTAAACCTCGAACAAATCCATGCATAAAACAACCTGCATATAAATCACCTGCTCCATTGGTATCAATAGCTTTCACTTTTTTTGCTGCGATATCAATCACATCACTATCAGATGCAACCAGAGATCCTTTTTCTCCTTTTGTAACAATCAGTGCTTTGCAATATTTTAATAGGGTTTTGATCACAAGATCAGTTTCTTTTGAATTGGCAAAAGCTTGTGCTTCTTCCATATTACAAAACAATAAATCTACACCGCTACCTATTATATCTTTTAAATCCTGACTGAATTTTTTTGCCATATTCAAATCAGACAAAGACAAGGCTATTTTCACGCCATTTTCTCTCGCAAAGTGAATGCTTTTTATGGTTGTTTCCTTTGCAGTAGGAGAAGCGGCCATATAACCTTCAAAATACAAAATATCGGAATTTGCCAAGGCATCTTCATTAATTTGAAGATAGCTAATATCACCCGTAACGCCCAGACAGGTATTCATGGTTCGGTCTGCATCTTCTGTAATCATCACCAGACATTTACCGCTATCACCCTGACGTCTGGTTTCTGAGGATAAATTTGTATCTACATTATTTTCTATCAGGTCCTGATGATAATACTCGCCGGTTTCATCATTACCTATCTGACACGAAAAAAAACATTTTGAACCTAATTGACCTGCAGCTATCACGCTATTAGCGGCTGAACCACCGGCATGCCTGATAATTTTTTTACCGGACAGCGCATCAAAAAGCTCCTGCTGTCTATCTGCGCTAACCAGACATCGAACGCCTTTTTCTACACCTAATTGCCTTAATTCTTGTGAGCTTGTTTCAACGGTAAAATCGACTACCGCATCACCAATGCCATAAATATGGTATTTTTTCATTGATTGATTAAGACAGATCTCACTAATGTGCACTGGTGTTAACCTGTCTTTCTTTCCTTTTACCGATTCACTAGAAACAAAGTGACGTATTTTAACAGATAACTATGATAAAATTGCACCATTGTTTCGATTTTGTTGTTTTATATGCATTCATTATTTGTTGAAAATCTTACCGTTATTGATTTTACCTACTTTCACCCGACAAGAGGACTGGTTGGTGAAAGTCTAATTGTCGATCTGGAGCTATCTGGCGAGCTTAATGATGAAGGGATGTTATTTGATTTCTCTCATGTCAAAAAACAGATCAAACAGTGTATTGATACTCAGGTTGATCATAAATTTGTTGTTGCAAAAAACTATGACAAATTTAATATGGAAAATATTGAGCACAACAATATCAAACTCGAATTATGGACACAAAATGGTGAGTACTATCGTCATATAAGCCCTTCTGAGGCTATCTGTCTGCTCGATGCCGAGGTTGTCAGTCCGGATATCATAAGCGAACACCTTCAATCTGCTGTTCGATCTGTTGTTCCTGATAATGTCAAAACAATAGCGCTTAAAATTTACCCCGAAAATATAGAAGGGCCTTATTATCACTACAGTCATGGACTAAAAAAACACTTTGGTGATTGCCAACGAATTGCTCATGGACATCGTTCAGCAATTGAGGTGTTTAAAGATGGCGTATTAAATTTTGAACTGGCAAATCGGATTGCACAATTATGCCAGGACGCTTATTTTGTAACCAGAGAAGATATAAGTTCCAGTCAGGAAATCGATGCTAAAAGCTATTTGACGGTGGAATATCAAGCTAATCAGGGAGTGTTTCAACTAACCTTGCCAGAAGACCGGTGTTTGCAAATGGAAACTGACACAACTGTTGAACTGATAGCTCAGTTTCTGCTGCAAAGACTACTATCAGAAAAGTCAGATTCAAATCTGGTGATCAAAGCCTATGAAGGCGTAAAAAAAGGTGCCAGCGCTTCTTCTGACTGAAATTGAAATAACGCAATAATTAGTAGATTTTGCCTAAAACCTTTTTATCAAGATTGAACAATTTCAATCAGGAGGAGACTTCTTCTGATAATTGTGCTTTTCTTCGGCGCTCAAGAATTCTTTCCATATCGCCATCTTCTAATAGCTGATTGACACAATCATTAAAAGGCTTGCTTTTGTCATCGAAAGAAAAATTATAGACCTGCGTCTCGTACTGGCGACCTATCTCTATTCTGCCAACAAATGAAATATCATTACCATCCTGAAGTGCGGCATAGATTTCATCGGCTTGTTTGTCTGAAAAAAGAAAAGCAGGTCCCCAGTAATGAAGTTCAGCAATAAAATAATTCTTGCGAAATTCGGGATGATAATATTTGTCATTGATTTCTACGTATTGCAAACTGCCTATCTCAAGATCAATATGAGATGGGCCGCCAACATAAATTTTAATTTCAGGATCTGCATCAATAAATTGCAAAGTGGAAATGATGTTAAAATATCCAATGTACTGCCTGTTAATAAGACCTGCAGCAAAGGGAAAAGTCATCACACACAAAGACTCTGATTTATCGTATTGATATTCAGGAAAGTCACCACAAGAAGTTAAAGACAGCGTCAAAAACAATATTAAAAATTTGTCTTTAATTTTCATAATCATCTTCTCGCTTTCATAAACTTTTTTGTCTGTTTACGTCTGACATTTATTTTGGCTGGCTGGTTTATTGATCTGGGCAACCCAACCAAATCTTCAAAAAGATTTATCTCACTTGTCGTCATCTCTTGCCAACGACCACTCCTTAAAGAGCGTAATAAACTACATGGACCATATTGTATTCTTTGAAGTCTTGAAACCTGAACGCCCAAGGACTCCCATAATCGTCTGACTTCTCTGTTTTTTCCTTCTTTCAGACTAACATGATACCACTGATTACTTCCCTCTCCTCCTGCATGTTGAACAGTTTCAAATTTGGCCATACCGTCTTCCAGAACAATACCCTGCATTAGTTGTTTGACCATCTCATCCGTCACCTGACCTCTAACCCTTACAGCATATTTTCTAACAACTTCATAGGAAGGGTGCATTAATCTGTTTGCCAATTCTCCATCATTAGTAAAAATAAGCAACCCGCTTGTATTGATATCCAATCGACCAATATTTAACCATCGACCATTTCTGATTGACGGTAAATTATCAAATACTGTAGGTCTGTTTTCAGGATCTTTTCGGGTGCAGACTTCGCCAACAGGTTTATGATAAGTAATCAATCTTCGAATAAATTCTTTCTTATCTGAAAGTTTTATCAATTTCCCATCAATTCTGATTTTATCTTTGGCACTGGCACGATCACCCAATGTCGCAATGGTTCCGTTGACACTGACTCGCCCCTGTTCTATCCACTTTTCAGCTTCACGTCTTGAGGACATTCCTGTGGCGGCAATCAGTTTCTGTAATTTATCTTCCATCATTGACTTTAGTGATCTCTAAAATATGTTCATTTACGATAAGGCGTTAATACCAGCAACTATCTCAGTTCGAGCAACTATCTCAGTTCAAGCAACTATGCCTGATCGACTTGTTGCGCTTCTGTATCAACTAATTCAACAGCTTCTGACGAAGGGTCAAAATCCATCTGTTCATTTTGCGGTTGTTCAAATTCAAGTTCAGGATTTATATCATCCAGCTCTTTAATTTCTGCCAAAGATGGCAATTCATCAAGGCTCTTCATATCAAAATAATCAAGGAAGTGTCTGGTAGTGGCATAAAGCGCGGGCCTTCCTGGTACATCTCGATGACCAACCACTCTGATCCATTCCCTCTCCAGCATGGTTTTAATAATATTGCTACTAACACCAACACCTCTCACGTCTTCAATTTCACCGCGAGTAACCGGTTGACGATAGGCAATTAATGCCAATGTTTCGAGAAATGCTCTTGAGTACCTTGCCGGCTTTTCTTCCCATAGTCTTGCCAGCCATTCACTATAATCCTGATCCGATTGAAAACGAAAACCACTGGCCACTTCTTTTAACGCAATTCCTCTACCAGCATAGTCCAACTGTAGCTGTCCCAGTACTTTTTTTATTACTGCGTTACTCACCTTTTCATCTTCAGTAAAAAGTTTAGACAGTTGCTCTATATTCATAGGTTTGCCAACTGACATCAGAACAGCTTCAATTATATTTTTTACTTTTTGCTCATCAAGATTCATTTAAATTTCTCAAATAATCAATCCGTTCAAATTTATTGAACTTTAGCTCTCACATGTATTGGCGAAAAAGCTTCACTTTGCACCAATTCTATCAAAGACTCTTTGGTCAATTCCATAACCGCCAAAAAGGTTACCACAATTCCCATTCTACCTTCTTCGACATTAAACAATGCAGCAAAATCTGTAAAGCCTTCAGTTGACAAGATTGCCAAAACATTGCCCATTTTCTCTCTAACTGATAATGTTTCTCTCTGGATATGATGACTTGAAAACATTTCTGCTCTGGCAAGAACATCCTTTAAAGCCAGCAAAAGTTCTCTCATATCGACATCTGGTTCAGGTTTGGTAATTTTTAACTCAGGCAGTTCTGCAGACGATGGATAAATTTCTCTCTCCATACGAGGCAGCTCATCAATATCATTAGCGGCCTTTTTATATCGCTCGTATTCCTGAAGACGTCTAATCAAATCAGCTCTTGGATCATCCTCTTCTTCATCAACATTAGGTCGAGGTAGCAGAACCCGACTTTTGATTTCAGCCAGCATGGCAGCCATCACCAGATATTCAGCAGCCAATTCAAGATTAATCGCTTTCATTAATTCAACATATTCCATGTACTGTTCAGTAATATGGGCAATGGGAATGTGCAGAATGTCCAGATTTTGGCGTTTGATTAAATAAAGCAATAGGTCCAGAGGACCTTCAAATGCTTCCAAAAACACCTCAAGAGCATCTGGTGGTATATACAAATCTTTTGGAATATTGGTTACCGGTTCACCTGCAACAAGGGCAAAATGCATCTCCTCCTGAACATGATGATCAGTTCCCAATATATTCTCAACCTCATCTCCATGAAGCTCTGTATCCTGATTTTCGTCCTGATGATTGTTCATTTCACTTTTCAGACTATTCTATCTATCGATAATTTAAACCCATGGCAGAACGCACTTCTTCCATGGTTTCTTTTGCAATCGCTCTGGCTTTTTCACAACCATCCGTAATGATGCCTCTGACAATATCAGGAGACTCTTCAAACTCTCTGGCTCTTTCTTTGAATATGGCATTATCTTTTAACACAGCGTCAATCACAGGTCTTTTGCACTCCAGACAACCTATTCCTGCACTTTTGCAACCTTTTTGAACCCAGTCCTTGGCATCTTCACTGGAATAAACTTCATGCAATTGCCATACAGGACAGTTATCAGGATTTCCCGGATCTGTAAGTCGTACTCTTGCAGGATCAGTTTGCATTTTTTTGATTTTACTTTCAATGACCTCGGGCTCTTCTCGCATTTCAATGGTATTGTTATAGGACTTGGACATCTTCTGTCCGTCCAGACCTGGCATTTTAGAAACAGGTGTCAATAATGCTTGTGGTTCTGGCAAAATAATTTTTCCGCCACCTTCCAGGTAGCCCAACAATCTCTCTTTATCGCCAATTGAAATAGAGGCATGTCCATCAACCAATGCTTGCGCCTTTTCCAAAGATGATTCATTACCATCTTGCAAAAATTCTCTTCTTAATTGATTGTAGAATTTGGCATTTTTCTTACCCAGTTTTTTGATTGCATCTTCCGCCTTTTCTTCATATCCGGTCTCTTTGCCATACAGATGATTAAAACGTCTTGCAATTTCTCTGGACATTTCCACATGAGGAACCTGATCGGCTCCGACAGGCACTGCGGAGGCTCGATATAACAAAATATCAGCTGTTTGCAAAAGTGGATAACCTAAAAATCCATAAGTTGATAAGTCTTTATCATTCAGTTTCTCTTGCTGTTCCTTGTAAGTGGGTACTCGCTCAAGCCAACTTAACGGTGTTAACATGGATAACAACAGATGTAATTCAGCATGCTCAGGTATTTTGGACTGAATAAACAAGGTAGCAGAACCAGGATTAATGCCAGCCGCCAACCAATCGATTACCATATCCCAAACCGACTTTTCTATTATTTCAGGGCTATCGTAGTGAGTGGTCAACACATGCCAATCTGCCACAAAAAAGTAGCATTGATGCTCATGTTGGAGCTGCACCCAATTTTTTAATACCCCATGATAATGCCCCAAATGCAATCTGCCTGAAGCTCTCATACCCGATAAGACTTTATGATTTTGTAGTCCCAAACTACTCAAATCTGTTTCCTCATTTCTTTTCAACTTTAATGACCGACCATTATACCCAAGCAGCAAACAAAGTGTGAACAATAAATCGTTCTAAATGGCCTTTAATTTGAGCTTCTGTAACAGCCATAAAAGAAAAAGGCCGCAAATGCGGCCTTTAATACTTCCAGTTTTATTGATTAGAAATTGTAATCAATTTGAACACCATATGAACGAGGTCTGTCAACAAAACCGTAGAAAGTGTTAGTACCAAATGTACCACCAGACAGAGGTACGTTACCAACGTAAGTCAGAACGGCTTCGTCTGTCAGGTTTTTACCGAACAATGCAACTGTCCAGTTTTCACTTTCAAATGCAACACGAGCATGAACTTTTGTGTAAGCATCAATTTCATACATAGGCGTCAAGTTAACATCAACATTTTGTTTTCCTGAATGGAAAAAGCCCAATGAAGCTCTCATGTACTCAAACATTCCCATACTAATTGGCTTAACATAATCAAAGCTCACATTAGCGGTCATTTCTGGCGTGTATTGGCCTGATTTACCTGTGTAATCACACAATTGCACGCCATTGACAGTATCGCCATCAGGAACTTGACGGTTATAACAGTTACCATTTGAGAAATCAGTATACTCATGATCCAAAAATGCTACTGCATAATTCATGGTTAAATTATCGTTAATTAACCATCGACCATCGATTTCTATACCTTGAACAACCGTTTCTTTGGCGTTACCAACGGTAAAGCCTAAAACACCATCAAATTGACTAACTTGCAAATTATCATAGACCGTTCTATATAAGGATGCATTGGTTTCAACTGTTCTGTCATCAGACATATTTTTGATACCAAACTCGACAGCTGTCGCTTCTTCTTCTTCAAACTCCCATGAACCAACGCTGTTAGCTCTAGCATCAAATCCACCTGACTTAAACCCAGTTGTGATAGAGCCATAGTACATGGTATTTGCATCTGCCTTAAATTGAAGATTAATAGAAGGCGTAAAAGAAGATTCTTTTCTTGAACCAGTCAAATTATGTCCAGTTGTGACGGCCGGATTAATAAACTGTTCGTTTTCAATACCAAATCCCATATAAAAAATTGCTGGAGCAGTTGAATTTGTTGGCAAAAGAGCTCCAGTATTCATATCTGTTGCAGTTAGAACTCTTTCTCCAGTTTTTTCCTCACTGGTATATCGTCCACCGATATTCAAGACTAACTTATTGGTTAAGTGCCAACGCCCTTGGAAGAAGGCAGCCCAAAGATCAGAGTCCGAAGAATAATAACGACCAGCCTGAGTATCCCAAAGTGCAGGGTTTACAAGGTATCCTAAAATACTTCCATCAGGGATTTTAACGGCATCGTTAAGTTCAAGTTCGCTTGTTTGATAGAACAAGCCCCCTACCCAGTCAAACTTGTCTGAGACTGGAGAAACAATACGAAATTCTTGACTGAATTGATCGTATTTTTCATTAATCCAGGCATTAAATACGTTTGCACCAATGTAGTCACAATCACATTGCTCTTCAAATTCATAAGAGACGTTTCCTGTAATACTGGTGAAAGTATAATCACCAAGATCCCAATCTACTCTTAAAGTGACATTGTCTAATTCGTTGAAACTGTATTCGGCGTCATCGGCTTGACGTACATAGTCAATTGCGGTGCCATCAATTGCATCAGGAAATGATAATCCTGCTGCTTGCAGACCATAGGTCAATATAAAGTCAAAGTTAACTGGCAAGCCGAGAGCAGGATGGATAATTGGATTACCACTCGCATCAACTTGTGGATCATCACGAATAATTTCAATCTGACGACCATCGCCATCAAAGTCTGCACTTTCAATTTTTAAAAGTACATCAACATTATCATTTGGAGTCCATAGGAAGCTGGCTCTTACTGCCATATCATCACGAATAACTCCGTCACGATTCTTGGTTGTATTTGTAACAAATCCGTCCTCAGAATAATCTCTGACGGCGATTCTGCCAGCCAATTTATCACTCATTGGGCCAGAAAGAACAAAAGTAGTCTCCTGAGCGCCAAAATCTGGTTGGTATTGCAAACCAAACTTAACATCAAGATCGTGAGATGGCTTGGCTGATTCCATGTTTAGGGCACCAGCAATAGAGTTTTTACCAAACAGTATTGATTGAGGTCCTTTCAACACCTCAATTCTTTCCAAATCAAGAAATGGCATACGGATCAATTGTTGACGACCGTAGTAGATACCATCTATGTATTGACCAACTGATTGCTCAAAGCCCTGATTGTTTCCTGTACCAATACCTCTAACATACATTTGGGTACTGATACCTGTCTCTGACATTTGCAAGTTAGGTACTCGATACTGTAAATCATCAATCTTTTCAATGCTGCCTTCATTTAACTGTTCTGCAGACAATACATTAATTGATAATGGCGTATCTTGTGCATTTTCCTGACGCTTTTGCGCCGTTACGGTTACAACGTTCAAGCCTTCTTCCTGATCTGCATCTGCTGCATATAGCGCAGATGACAAAGCTGAAGCGACAAGCGTTAGAGGCAGTAAACACTTAACCGCACGCCCTCTTTTATATGAATAGCTCATAATATCACCTATTTTAGTTTATTAACTTTTGCGAATCCGTTTTCATTCCGGGTTGAAATTTACTAAAACTTCCTGCGTAAATAAAATTCTTTTTATGATGCAAGCACTTTTATACCACTTTACTAATAGCAAATAATATAAAAAGTGACCTCCATAGCTGTCTAACATATAACAGTTTTTGGCTAACATCAAGACTTATAGGTTTTTTTCATATCTATGCCAATTTATGACATATATCAATTCATCTACCTAACAAACTATGAATCTAAAATATGTGTATTCACTCACCTATCAATTTATCATATCAAACTTACATAACTTCAAATAAATCATGGTAAAGGTTACAATACCCGTCAATTCAAACCCTGAAATACAATTAATGATGAAGAATAAAACCAATTCTCAAAACATCACGGTTACATTAGCGTCATTCTGGAGAAAATTTTTTGCCTGGATATATGACTTGCTCGGCGCTGTGGCGGTATTTCTGTTGGCAATGATAGTAGGTCGCCTACTGATCTTCGTTGTTCTATTACCATGGAATATTGAAGATATGGATATGGGTATATATTTAAGCAAAAACTATTTTTGGTGGCTATATCTTCTGGCATCGGTGCAATATTACTATGTATGGTGCTGGGTAAAGGGTGGCCAAACCATTGGAATGAAAACCTGGAGACTCAAATTATGTAAATCTGATGGTCAATTATTGAATTGGAAAGAAGGTTATTCAAGATCTTTCTATTCTCTTTTTGGACTGGGAATGATTTGGGGTTTGTTTAACAAAGATAATCAGGGAATACAGGATTGGTTAACCAATAGTTATGTTGTTCTGCTACCAAAAAATTATGACAAACAACAAAGCTAAAATGAAACTTTACTGCCAAATTAATTTGTCACCACTTTGTTTTTTGATCTCTTCAAGATAAGCTTGATGCGCTTCAAGCTCCTGCTGATTGGCTTTTAGAATTTTAAAAGCCTCTCTATTATCAGAAAGTCGACGAATTCCTGCTTCGTCTTTTTGCGCCATTTTATTTTCCTGCCTGTGGCTAAGAGTTAAATCAACCTGACCACCTGTCATAGCTAAATAAACTTCAGCAAGGATCTCGGAGTCAAGTAATGCACCATGCAAGGTACGGCGGCTGTTGTCTATAGCATATCTTTTACATAAGGCATCCAGACTATTTTTTTGCCCGGGATGCATTTTTCTGGCAAGGGTCAAGGTATCAAAAATACGACAATGCTCCTTGATTTGCCCCATTTGAGAATCCACCTGCTTCAATTCATGATTTAAAAACCCGACATCAAATGGCGCATTGTGAATGATTAGCTCGGCACCTTTTACAAATTCGAGAAATTCTTCTGCAATGTATTCAAACAGCGGCTTATCTTCGAGAAATTCATTGGTTAACCCATGGACTTCAATAGCTTCGTCATCAATGTCTCTTTCAGGGTTGAGATAAACATGGTAATTATTGCCAGTTAAACGACGGTTAATCATCTCAACACAACCGATTTCAATGATCTTGTGACCTTTTTCGGGTTCTAATCCTGTTGTTTCTGTATCCAGAAAAATTTGTCTCATTTCAATTCTCTCAATTACCCGGCCAATTCATCAATTCCCTTATTGGCCAATTGATCGGCCAATTCATTTTGAGGATGGCCACTATGTCCCTTAACCCATTCCCAACTTACCTGATGACGTTGATTTTGTTCATCAAGCAACCGCCATAAATCAGCATTTTTGACCGGTTTTTTTGCTGCATTTTTCCAACCTTTAAGCTTCCAACCTTGTAGCCATTCTGTAATCCCCTTTTTAACATAGGTTGAATCTGTCGTCACAACTACACGCTCTGGCTTCTTGATCGCTTCCAGCGCCTTGATGGCCGCCATTAACTCCATTCTGTTATTGGTAGTTTCTTTTTCACCACCATAAATATGCTTTTCGTGTTTACCTGCAATCAAGACCGCTCCCCAACCACCTGGACCGGGATTACCTCGACACGCACCGTCAGTATAGATATGAATTGAAGACACTTTTAGCTCTTTTAATGGAATATTTTTTCAAACAACAATATTTTGACCTGTAAGAAATATCCACAGGTAATGGATGAACAGCTTATTATGATTGGATAATATCGTCAATCAGGAATTTATAATTTTTAAATGAACAGATTCTTTTACTATTTGTATTGAGCCTGATTTTGTTAGCGAATTTGCTCCAGCATTCGATCTACTATATGCCTTACACTTGGCTCTGCAAAACGCGGAGGTACCAGATGCTTGTTTTTTCTCCAGCTCGTTCTTATGGGTGTAAGTGTGGAAACTTTTTTTCTGGCAACAATGATATAGTAACTGCTCAAATAATTGCCATACAGTTTGGTAGCAGCACTGAACCACGGCCACATTTCCTTGCCTTGTATTTTTTCACAGGTCGGATTAATGCCAAAACATTCCTCAAGCTGAAACCCCAATAACTTAAACCAGTCATTCAGCCTTATTCTGCTTACCCATTGATTTGTAAATCTTGCTTGCTTGCAAATTTCATTTGAGTCAACAGATAAAAAAGATAATTTTTGTTTCCAGGATTTCCAATTCATAATGCCTGGCTGTATCACAACAACCATGCCTTCAGGCATTAAAACTCGTTCCAATTCTCTTAATGTATGCTGAGGCTCCTGCTCATAATTCAGAATGTTAGGTAGCAATGCAAAATCTATGGAGTCAGAAGCAAAGGGAAGCGCATTAAAATGACATTTGACCATCATGTCTCGTCCACTGTCATCTATCACAATTTTATTTTTGATGGACAGATGGTCACCAACAATTTTATCTGCCCAGTCAGAGTAAAGTAAAGCATAGTAGCCAAACTGCTGTTCCAGACAAGCTTGCAATTTTTTATTTAATATTTTTACCGTTCTGTCCGTCAACAGATCCTTTTTGTTAGAAATTTTATCAATTCGACTTTCTATCATGGCGCTGGCAATTTTATTAAGCTACACTCAGTTAATTATTTTTTTAATAATAGCGCAAACTTTAAATGATAGCCATTACATCAATTCCTGCATTTAATGATAATTACTTTTGGTTAATTCATGATAATAATAATGCCATAGTAGTCGATCCAGGTCTTGCTGAACCGGTTTTATATACATTAGACCATTTAAACCTCGAATTAACAGGTATTCTGGTTACTCACCATCATGCTGATCATTGTGGCGGAATAGCTGAATTAAAAACAAAATATCAGTGTCCGGTTTGGGGCTCATCCAAAGACAATATTGCAACTATTGATCGCTTTTGCGACGATGGCGATTTCATCGACATTGAAGAATTATCAATCAAAATTCAGGTAATATCAGTTCCAGGACACACCAGAAACCATCTTGCATACTTTTTACCCAATTCCCAACAATCCAATAATGTATTGTTTTGTGGTGACACGCTTTTTTCTGCCGGATGCGGTCGGCTTTTTGAAGGCACCGCTGAACAAATGTGGAAATCTTTGCAAAAGTTGATGGATTTACCTGACGACACTCACATTTACCCTGCACACGAATACACGCTTTCCAATCTGGAGTTTGCTGCTCACATCGAACCTGACAACAAGATGGTTTCTGATTATCTACAGCACGTCTCCCTGCTAAGAAAAATCGGTATTCCCTCTTTGCCATCCAATATTAATCTGGAAAAGCAAATTAATCCCTTCTTGAGGATTAAGGAACCTGCCATTCAGAAAATAGCCCAATCAAATGGTAACGCTACTAAAATGAATGATAGTCAGGTATTTGCAACCATAAGAGAGTTAAAGGACAGATATTGAGTCAGTGTTCATACTCTATCCCCCTGCCATTTGACTTTGTATTTGAATATCAATACCATCTCGCCTTTATTAACCACTTATTTGTATAGCGGTTAAATCAATTGTTTTATTTGAAAAGAGATTTGTCATGAACTATTGTGTGTGTAGTTCAATATTACTGTTTAAAGGAACTTCTTAATGTATCGTAGTTTATGGATTACAGTCATCTTCATCATTAGTGGATGTGCTTCTTTAACAGCTAACAAGTCAACTTCCGATCTATCTCCATCCGGTCAAAGAACGAATCAGGATATTCTTTTGCAGCAGTGTCATGCAGAATCTGAACAAATAGACACTCAGGCTTATACTAATGTCTGGAAAAGAATCGAAGCGCAGTTATCTTTTGATATTCCTGAAAACAAAAGAACTACCTCTCAAAAAAACTGGTATCTGAAACACCCTGAATATATGAAAAGAGTGACTGAAAGAGCCAGCCCCTATTTATTCTATATTGCGGAAGAATTAGAAAAAAATAATTTGCCAATGGAATTGGCTCTGCTGCCAATTGTTGAAAGTGCATACGATCCTTTTGCCTACTCACATGGTCGCGCATCTGGTATGTGGCAGTTTATACCTGGTACAGCGAAAATGTTTGGTGTTAAATCAAACTGGTGGTATGACGGTAGAAGAGATATTGTCGCTTCCACACAAGCCGCTATCGGTTTTTTATCCCATTTAAATAAACGCTTTAATGGTAACTGGATGTATGCTCTGGCAGCCTATAATTCAGGTGAAGGAAACGTAAGAAAGGCAATTCGTAAAAATAAAAGAAAAGGCAAACCTCTCGATTTCTGGTCTTTGGACTTGCCAAAAGAAACCGAAGCCTATGTGCCGAAACTACTTGCCCTCGCCAGTATTTTAAAAGAAAACATAGACGATCAGACCATGTGGGTACCAGTTGATAACTTACCGTTCTTTGATACTGTTTCGACGGAAACCCAAATTGATCTCAGTCTTGCAGCTTCTCTTGCAGAAATGAGCATGGATGAATTTTATCAAATAAATCCTGGATACAATCATTGGGCAACATCTCCAACAGGTAATCATATGATCGCATTACCCATCGACAAAATAGATATTTTTAAACAAAACCTGCAAAAGATCCCGGCTGACCAACGAATCTCTTACAAACGCTATACCATTAAATCTGGCGACAGTTTGATTAGTATTGCCAAAAAATTTGATACCACTGTCACTTTGCTGAGATCACATAATTCAATCAGAGGAAACACAATTCGTCAGGGCAAAACACTGCTCATTCCTGTTGCTTCACAGGCAAGAGATCAATACCACAAAAGCCAGCAGCAAAGACTGATGGCCACTCAAAATACCAGAAGAAATGGTCACAAACAGGTAATTTATGTACAGGCGGGTGATTCCATGTGGGAGATAGCCAAACGATACAAGGTTAATGTTCGCAGTCTGGCTAAATGGAACAACATGGCACCAACCGATCCTCTGCAGGTTGGTAAAAAGTTGGTTATCTGGACAAAAAAACCGGAATTGGTTTCATTGTCAAACAACAACAAAAAAACTCGAAAGATTTATTATACTGTTAGACAAGGCGACTCTTTGGCCAAAATTGCAAGCAAATTTAAAGTCAGTCTTGCCAGCTTAAAACGTTGGAATAATAGCGTGGGTAACAAGAAATATCTTAAACCAGGCGATTCTCTAAAGCTGTATATCGATATTACTGAACAGTTTTAACCTAAAGTAATTCCTGAAACTCCATATAAATATCAGCTCTGGTATAGTGCGATTCTGTAAAAGGGCATGGTCTTTCTTCAAAACCCAGCTTTTCATATAACTTGATTGCTGGCTTCAAAATTCTATTTGATTCAAGGTAAAACAATTTAAAATCTGAATCTTTGTACCAATTTATTGCAACTCTGGCCAGTTTCTCACCAATACCATACCCCTGAAACGATTCATCAACTGACATTTTAGAAAGTTCAAGACGCTCATCATCAGCTACAATCAAAGCTGCAGTACCGACAATATTTTCACCAATTTTGGCAAGAAAAATGTGCCCGCCAGGCGATAGAATATATTTTTCAGGCTGAGACAAAACCTGCTCATCAATAGGCTCTATGTGAAAATATTTTTCTAACCACTGGCAATTTAAGCGGTAAAAGTCTTCCCTGTACTTTGATTCATAATCGATAACTTCAACTTTATCCGACAAGGACGATTTTGGCATACAAGCTAACTCCGAAATAAAACCTGCTCTCTCTGAAACCACCAATTACATAAAGCAAGCAATGCACCTGCTATGATTGTGGTGGAGACAAAGATAACAATTAACATATCGAAGTCAATAGTTCCTTTGAAAATTTCCTTAATTGCTAAAGAAATATTAGTTATAGGCACAGATGCCCAAAACCAGTCCAGCTTTACCCCAGGTAAAAGTGAAATGATTAATGGAAAAATAATAACCAGCAATATTGGCGACATATAATTTTGCGCTTCTTTAAAAGTTCTGGCATAAATTGAAACACTCAATAGAATTGATGCAAAAATGGCAGCTATGGGTACCAACATTAAAAACATCAAAAATATATCTAATAAACTAATTCCGGACAAAGTGGTTATCAATTGCTCAGTCTTTTCAGTAAATACCGGATCCGGGAAAAAGCTCGCCATCAGATCTCCCGTCGTAAGAGAAATTAATGCAAAACTGAGTAATGTCAAAAAAATAGATACAAAGGATGTCGTGAATATCACCAAGAACTTGGCAAAGACGATACTAAAGCGGGAAACAGGTGTTAGCAACAAGGTTTCCAAAGTACCTCTTTCCTTTTCTCCCACGCCTAAATCAATGGCGGGATACATCGCACCAGACAAGCCTATAATGATCAAAATATAGGGTAACAACCCACCAATTTTTTCACCTAAGGATTCTCTTTCATTAGCTGTTGACTCTTTAACAATAGTGAAAGGCTCATTGAGCCCCTTACCTTGTGATTCAGTTAAGCCTAATTGTTCATACCTTTGAAGAATAAAATTTTGCTTATAATCTTTTAATGCTTTATTCACTCTCTGATAAATCAACTCGCTGGTTGCGAGTGAATCATTGTAAAGCATTTTAATATTTACCGGTTCTTTATTATCCAGCTTATCGGCTGCGCTTTCTTCAATTTCAAGCGCAAACCTAATCTCATTATTTTCAATATATTGTTTGGCACTTTTATCTTCCGGAATGTCAACCAATTGCATCGAATCATCTTTTTTGATTTCATCAACCAGCCCGGGGTAATATTGCTGACCTATAATTGCGTATTTTAATTCCTCTGTAACGGCTTTATTTGCAATTTTTACCGTAACAGCTGCAAATCCAAACATAATAACTGGCATTATTAAAGTCGGGAGTAAAATGGTAAAAATAAGCGTTTTTCTGTCTCTTGTCAGTTCAAGTAGCTCTTTTAAATAGACTCTAAACATTTTTCACCTCCTTGTCCGAAACCAACTTCAAAAATGAATCGTATAAACTGCTGTTACCACTGATCTGACGAAAATCATTAACATCCCCATCAAACCTTGTCACACCTTGATCAATTAAAACAACCTTGTCACATAGTTTTTCAACTTCGTGTAAATGATGTGTTGAGAATATAAGTGGAACATCGCCACCTTTATAAGATTCAATAAAGTCCAGAATAGATTTGGCTGCAATCACATCCAGACCAGTTGTTGGCTCATCCAGAACAATAACTTCGGGTCTATGTATAACCGTTCTTGCAATGTTTGCTCTTTGCTTCATTCCGGTTGAAAGAGAGTCGGCTTTTTTATCTGCAAAGCTGTGGATATCCAACATATTAAAAATATTATTAATTTCAACCTGTAAATCAGCTTCATTCATGCCATGCAAACGCCCAAAATATTCTACATTCTCACGAACTGTTAATCGATGATAAAGACTAGTCGTACCTGACAGAAAACCAATTCGTTTTCTCATAGCCAAGGGCTCTGCAATAACATCTTCGCCGTTAATCATAATCTGACCAGATGTGGCTTGAAGTGCGGTAGAAAGCATTCTTAAACTGGTTGTTTTGCCGGCACCATTAGGACCAATTAAACCAAGAACCTGGCCTGCACCGCAACTAAAACTGACATCACGTACGGCATTAAACCATATTCCATCTTCTCTGGGGTCTAGTGCATTTCTGTTCTTTTTCCTATTTTCCTTGACTGTTTTGCCGTCAAGCCTAAACCTTTTCATCAGGTTTTTAACTATTAACATTATAACGTTCCCTCACAAACCAGTATCAAACTACATAAAATATTCAAGCTTTCAGGATTTTACCGCGAAAACCCGAATGAAAGGTAATTATTAACAAAAATTAACAGAAAAGAATTGCCCACCAAAAAATGTTGGTGAGCTAATGAAATGTAAAACCAGAAATCAGAGTAACGTTATTTTAGGAATTTTTACACCTTCTTCATCTGAATAGGCGATTGACTCTGATGTGGCGGCAAACCCTTCAAATAAACTTTGATTATCTACAACATCAAGAAAATCATTGTAGGCATAACGGCATTCTACGACAGATTCGTAGGGCCCATAATCAATATTTTCTCGTGTTTTAAAAAACCAGTAACCATCAACCTGAAAAAAACGTTCACTTCTTTCAAACGATTCTTCGACCTGATCACTGATGCGTTTTGAATAGGGTTTTGCTTGTGGATTCATATTTTTCCTCCATGAAAAACTTATTAAGATACTACGGAGCCGATCTTTCGATGTAAAAATATCGATTGAAAAGCGATTCCCTTCCTATATACAATCTGGATTATAGCAGAAATATCCCTTTTTGAAATACTCTTGAGCAAAATTTCAACAGTTTTATATAAAATGTTGAATTAATTAGCAAAATGAATAACTAGCTGTACAGATCTGGCCACACTCTGACGCTTTTTATCCTGTTGTCCTTCATTTGAAGAATTTCCATGGGATAGCCTGAAAGCCTAAATCCTGTGCCTGCCTTTGGTAATGACTCGATATATTCCAGTATTAATCCATTGAGAGTTTTGGGACCATCGGTTGGCAAATTCCACTCCAGTATCTTGTTAATGTCTCTTATTGTCGTACTACCATCAACAATTACACTGCCATCTTCTTCCTTCTGGATGTCTTTACTACTATTAGCAAAATCAGTTGTAAACTCACCTACAATTTCTTCAAGAATATCTTCCAGCGTCACTAACCCTTCAATATCACCATATTCATCAACCACCAATCCTATTCTGCTTTTTTTTCTTTGAAAGTTAAGTAGTTGTATATTTAACGGTGTTCCTTCAGGAATAAAATATACCCCATCTGTTATAGATTCGATTTGATCAATGCTTATCTGATCTTCGTTATTTGAAAGCAGTTTTATGATCTGCCTCGCATGTAAGAATCCAACAACATTATCGATTTCTCCTTTATAAACAGGCAATCTTGTGTGAACGCTATTTTTAGTTTGATTGATAATGTTTTCTATGCCATCTTCCAGATTTATACCTATAATCTCACTCCTTGGAACCATGATATCTTCTACAGTAACCTTTTCCAGATCCAGAACACTTAACAACATTGCTTGATGACGTTTGGGAATTAATGCCTCTGCTTCTTTTACTATAATTTTTAACTCTTCTGAATCTACTGGCGTATCATGACTACTTTGAGTACTAATGCCAAACAGTTTGAGCAGGCCGTTGGTGATAGTATTTAAACCAACAATAATTACAAACAGCGCCTTATACAAAGGCATTAAAATATACGCTGCCGGAAAAGCAATTTTTTCCGGATGTAAGGCCGCAATAGTTTTTGGTGTGACTTCAGCAAATACCAAAACAATAAATGTCAAACTGACAGTACTGATTAAATATCCTGCATCTCCCCACAGCCTGACACAAATTACTGTTGCAATCGAGGCTGCTAACAAATTGACAAAGTTATTACCAATAAGAATCAAACCTATTAACCTGTCAGGTCTTTGTAGCAATTTTTGGGTCAACAACGCACCCTTATGTTTTTTCTTTGCCAGATGCTTAAGACGATAACGGTTTAGGCTCAATATACTGGTTTCTGAACTTGAAAAAAAAGCTGACATCACTATTAAAGCTAATAAAGTTAATGAAAGCGTTAACGTAGAGATACTGTCCAATGATTTAATTATCCTCAGATTTTCTGTAGGAGAGAGATTTCGAATTAATTATTTTGTTTAATAATTTATTTAATCTTTTAACTTTGTTATTCAGTGTCAAACTGAATAATAACTTCATTGTCAATTTACAATTCTTGGAAATGCTATCCATTTGCCAAAATATACTCCATCACCAACTTACTACCAAAGTAGCCTACGAGTAGCAGTAAAACTCCCAAAAGGCTGATTTTGGCTGCTGATACACCTCTCCAACCTTTTACAAATCGCCCGTACATGACGTATCCTAAAACAAGCCATGAAGCAATTGTCAAAACTATTTTATGTAGTACCTGTGCTGACTTTAAGTCATCCGGCAGCCAGATAACAAAAACAAGTGAGCATGTAACAAATGTAAATCCTAATGTTACCAGTTGAACCAGAAACCTTTCCATTGACTCCAAAGACCCCAGCCAGGGATATATTTTTGCCGGTTTGCTACGTAATCCCTTATCCAGATAAAGCACCAGAACAGATTGAATGGCTACCAGCAACATCAAACTCATTGCTAAAATACCAAACAGAATATGTAACAAACTTACAGAGTGATCTATATTGAGTATTTTCTGCTGATTCAAAAAAGTAACCGCTATCAGGCCTGAAATTACAATAGGTAGAGTGACTATAAGCAAAGAGCCGGCTTGATGCCTAATCACATTCCATACGGTTAATAACATGGCAATCCAGGTTGTCATGGTAAATACATTCAACAAACTAAGATTTTGCCCTTCGCCACCATCAATCAATTGGTATGATAGATATCCGTGCAACACCATCGCAATTCCCAATATTGCATATACAGCATTAGGCAAAGCCGATTCATTGCTTAACTTGAACCACGCAAAAACAAATGCGGCGGCATACAATATTATAGATATATACTCAATCCAGCTTATGATTTGCAAATTAACCTCTTTATTAAATGATTAGCAAAGTTTTAGTCCATAATGCCTATCATAAATCTTGCCAAATTATTATCAAGTCTTATTTAACAAATACAATATATTTGCTGACAAGCATTGAGATGATCAATAATCCAGTTATAATACCTGACTTATAATTTTATTATCATTACTATATTCAACAGGACTACTATATGTTTGATAATTTGTCAGATCGCCTTAATCGCGTTTTAAAAAAGATTAGTGGAAAAGGTCGTATCACCGAAGACAATATAAAATCAACACTTCGAGAAGTACGTATGGCCCTTCTTGAGGCTGATGTAGCACTTCCTGTTGTTAAAGATTTTGTAACCAAAATCAAATACCGTGCATTAGGTAAAGAAGTTAAATCCAGCCTCAGCCCAGGCCAAGCTTTTCTTAAGATTGTAAAAGATGAAATGATTGTGGCAATGGGTCAGGCAAATGAAAAGCTTGATCTCAAATCTACACCACCAGCCATTATTCTCATGGCCGGATTACAAGGTGCCGGTAAAACAACCACAGCTGCAAAACTGGCTAAATATTTAATAGAAAGGGAAAAAAAATCGGTCATGGTTGTCAGTGCCGATGTCTACAGACCTGCTGCAATAGACCAACTTGAGAAAGTGGCAAATGAAGTTGGAGCCCAATTTCACCCATCAAAAACTACTGATAAACCTGAAAAAATTGTTAAATCAGCCATTGAACAGGCTAAAAAATCTTTTTCTGATGTTTTGATTATTGATACCGCTGGCCGTTTGGCTATTGATGACGAAATGATGGCCGAAATTAAACTTGTTCATGCTACAGCAAAACCGATTGAAACCTTGTTTGTAGTCGATAGTATGACCGGGCAGGATGCTGCTAATACTGCAAGAGCTTTTGATGAAGCTTTACCTCTCACTGGCGTTATATTAACAAAAGCAGATGGCGATGCACGCGGTGGTGCGGCTTTGTCAATCAGACATATTACGCAAAAACCAATCAAATTCATTGGTATTGGCGAAAAGCTTGATGCTCTTGAACCTTTTCATCCCGAACGAATCGCTTCTAGAATACTCGGAATGGGAGATGTTCTATCCCTTATCGAAGAGGTGGAACGAAATGTAGATCGTGAAAAAGCCGAAAAACTGGCAAATAAAGTCGTTAAGGGTCAAACCTTCGATCTTGAAGATTTCAAAGAGCAATTACAACAAATGAAAAATATGGGTGGATTATCCAATCTTGTCGATAAGCTTCCAGGCATGGCC
>JAOUOC010000331.1 GCA_029880585.1 Gammaproteobacteria bacterium | reverse complement strand
CCGAAGAGCCTTTACATGAAACCAAAAGAGAATTGCGAGATTCGGCTACAAGAGAATAACATCTATCATTTGGGAACTTGTGTTTTGTATCTTCCCAACTTAAGCCACCATCTTTTGTCATAAACAGATATTCATCCTTTTCTCCGCTAACACTAACAGAAGCATAAGCAATATCATTAGTCTTAAACCAGGGAAGCGTGTTAAAACTGAAGCTTTTGCCTCGGGATTTTTTCGTTTTGCAATCAGGATGATAAACCAGATCTTTTTGTTTGCCAGTACATGGGTAAACTTTCTTAGACATTTTTTCCCATTCTTTAGTAATCTGATTGTAATGGAAATAGTAATAATCTGTGCTCCAGAAGCCCTCATCAATTTCCATGCCCACTTTAGTGTTGCCAGACATTTTGGTAAAGGCAAACTGAAGATCTTTAGATGTTTCAGTAAAATCAGTTGTTCCATTCCTGATATAGGTAATTCTTTTTGAAATGGATCTTCCGCTACTGGCTCGAAGTGCAATTTTGAAGTATTGTTTACCATCAAAATCAATGACAGAAGCATAAGCAATTTTTCTTTTACCCAAAGTCTTTCCTGATCTACCTTTTATGGCTTCGGTTGTCAGTTTGTCACCTTCCTTGTGCCAACCTCGGGCACTTGAGAAACGAATGATTTCTTTCCAGTTAACTTTATTATTTTTTATTGTTCCATGACTTATGTAGACCGTATGAGAATCTGAAGTCACCAATTCAATGGTTTTATCATCTGTAAAGTTGATTTCATGAATTTTATTGTCGTATTTTAAAGACAAGTCTTGCCAGTTTTTACCTTTTGCCTTGAAAAACAATTTACCTTCATCTCCTGCTACAATCAGATCACCTCTTTTGCTTTGCTTTATATCATTTAAGTCAAAATTGGTATCAACTGCATCAGTTTTCCATTCGCCATTTGCGGTTCTCTGCAATATAACACCCAGTTTGGAAGGGAAGAAAATAGAACCATCTGGTGCGCGATAAGCACTGTTATAGGTAATAGGGTTCTGAGCAATTGAGGCATAAACTGTCATACGCTCTTCATCTCTGCCATCATCATTCCACCCTAAAAGAAGTTCTTTACTGTACTTGTAAAATGGGAAGTATTTTTCCAAAACCTCTCCAACAGAAGAATCTGGAGCCTGCGCCACAACTTGTGAATACTTGTCACCAACAGGTTTTGGATAATACAAGATGGTGCCCAGATCAGTAACTTGACCGGCTTTTACTTCAAATGTTCCAAAGTCGTTTGCTGGAATGGCCCATCTCCTATAGATGTATTCTCCGATTGTATAGAAAGCCATCATATCGGATACTGAATAAGAGCCTGCCTTAACAGGAGAAGCAAACACAATAGCACTATTATTAGTTCTTTCAAGCGCTTCAAGTCTTAGAGGTTTAACTTTCTTTGATTCATTAAGTTCTTTTGGATTAATAGTAAACATATTAAAGGGTAAATAGGTATTACTGGTATCTATTATTCTTACTGTGACAATTCCCTCATCGGGTTTAATGACTGATTTTTGGCTGAGCGTAGGAACCATGGTTATCTGACCTGCACAGCCATATAGCAATACTGCGGTTAAAAAAATAAGATGTTTGAATCTCAAAAATGATTTAAGTCTGAAAAAACGCATTGAGCTACTCCTTATTTGTGTTTGTTGTATTTATACGACTTGGTGTTATATCATAGTAAAGCGCTGACATCTAGTTGAAAAATTCTGTACTGGTTGGCACATATAAAAACACAATATCTATTAATTAAAAAAATAAGGAATTAAGAAATTGAGCATAAAAAGACCCTTACTTTTATTTATTCTGATGTTCCTCTCATTTGAAAGCATTTCTGAAGAAGAAAAATTTGTTAAATTATCAGATGTTAATTTTGATGATACAAATACCACATTTGTTATGTTTTACATTGATACCAATGAAAATAATGCATCTTTTGAGTATCGTAAAATAAGCTCAAACTTTGATGATTATTCAGCTTCTGGAATTACTTCCAAAAGAAAGTACACGAACTCCAAAAGAACAGCAAATTTAAATAATTTGCAATCAGATTATTATTTAATGGCAATAGACCCTGGTTTATTTCAAATACACAAGATAAGTGTTCCGCTTTTTGATTTACCCTACAAAATTGAAACTGGAGATCAACATCCCTGGCGGTTTAAAGCGCAAAAAGGAAAAATTAATTATGTTGGTCGATTAATAATTGGTGAGCATAGAAGTACTTCAACTATCAGCTATGAATTAATCAATAGCATAGCAACTGACAAATCTGAAATTGAAAAATTACTGGGCGAGAGGTTAAAAAAATATCCATTAGGTTCAGGCGCAGGTTATCAGGATGAATTTTACGATGAATTAACCAGCGCAGAAGGAGTTAAACAATGATAAAAAAAATCAGCTTGTTAATGCTACTTGTTTTTGTATGTGGAATTTGTAACGCGAAACTTTCGCCACAAAAGTTTTTTTCCGTGCCAGAAACAATATCAGTTAAATTAAGCCCCGATGCGAAATATGTTGCTGCAATAGTAAACAGAGACGACGCACAGGTTATTGAAATTCAGGATA
>JAOUOC010000330.1 GCA_029880585.1 Gammaproteobacteria bacterium | reverse complement strand
GTTCAGGAAAAATACTTGTAGATTGGACTTTAGATGCAAGTAGGGGAGAATATGATAAACAAATTATGGCTGGCATTACATTAAGATTGTTGAGTCAAAAATATAACATGGATATGCAGCTTGCGCGTGATAGCTATCGAAATGAATTGCAGGGAATAGACGAGGATTACTGGAACAAGACACTAAGATTGCAACATAGATATCAGGGTAATTCGATAGGTAAAATAAATTCACATCTGGAATTGAATGAAATAAGAAACAAGCAAAACATTACCGCTCAATCGGAAATAGAAAATGATTATGGCTACGCCCGATTGGCTGTAAACCAATCAAGAAATACAGATGGACTTACACAAATAAATAACTTTACAGAAAAACAAAATACATACTCAATGGCAGCCTATATGAATCTGGTGAGTACCGATAGCGAGATTGCAGTTGGAGGTAATCGACAAAATCTAGCAGGTGTATTGATTGATGTGTCAAACTTCAAAAATGAAGAATTGAGTTTTGCAGTAATTGTTGATGGTATTGAAAGAACCATTGTCGAGTCTGGCAATAAAACCTTTATCTCATTGCCACCCTACAAAAGCTATCAAATCAGTATTGCAGCCATCGGCGAGACGTTGGTTGATTTTGATGATGCGCTACGAAATGTAACTTTATATCCTGGTAATGTAGAAAAATTAAAATGGGATATTGATCAGGTTTATGTCATTGTAATGCAGTTGATGCATGAGCATAGTGAAGGAATTATACAACCTTTTGCTAATGCAAAATTACAGAGCGATGATAGTTATGGTAGAACGGATGATTTAGGCTGGATTCAAATGGAGATAAAAGGTATTGGTGAATTAATATTTAAAAATGCAAAAGATGAAACTTGTAAGGTCAGTATCAACAGAGACCATATCAGGGAGAGCGTTAATTATATTGGGCCGATAAGTTGTCAGTGATAATGATTAGAGAATAGAGAATAGAGAATAGAGAATAGAGAATAGAGAATAGAGAATAGAGAATAGAGAATAGAGAATAGAGAGTAGAGAATAGAGAGTAGAGAATAGAGAGTAGAGAATAGAGAATAGAGAGTAGGAAGAAAAACAATAATAAGTTTTTACATTGGTGCAACAGTAACGGTTAAATAACCCTGATAACGACCGGGATTGGCAGCTTGCAAATCGGCTTGTAAAAAACGAACCTGAATATTGCCGTTCAAACCTGTTGGACAATCTTCATCAATTGATGACCTTTTCATGTTTGTTAATGGGACGTTGGGTGCAACTTTTCGACCACCAACCAGCTTGAAACTATCATTGAATATAACTTCGTAAGACAAAGAATTAACGCCATTATTTACCTGAAATAACCCACCAGCGCCATCTCCCCAAAAAGTAATTTGATAATTACTAACCGGAATTGTATTAACGCAGATTTGGTCATCTAAAGAAAAATTACCAATGCCACTATAAAGCCCGAAATAATAGTCATTTAAATTAGAAACTTTAACATCTGCATGAGAATAAGTGGAAATACAAGCAAACAAAAAAATGATCATCAAAGATGATGACCACTTTTTATAGTATGAATGACTGGAAAATCCAGAGGGTTTCATATTCGCTGTTCCCTAAGCAATGTTAATTCCATAAACAGTGAAACAGATAAATCGATCTATTTAACAGTTTACTCAGGAGCTACAACAACCGTTAAAGTACCTGTATAAATACCAGCAGGAGCAGCTGCAGCTGCAGCGTTAGCGACTGTGATGCTCATGCTAACGTTACCGTTTGTCGGATTTATTCCATCAGGAACTGCTCCACAGTTTTGATCAACTGTGTTTGCACCAGTTTGCCCAAGTATTGGTTGACCATGAAGGGCGTTCGATGTAGTTGCCCCGTTAACAAAATCAACTGAATAGGGAATTGTACTAGCACCGTTGGCTAGTGTGAAATTGCCTGCATCACCTGACATTGTGATGTTATAGTTACCAGTACCATTATTACTATAAACACAAAAACTATCACTTCCCGTTAGATCTGCGGCACCACCCACGAAAGGTGTTAATGTTATATCATCTAAATTAGTAACTTGAACAAGTGGTGATATATCAAGAGTAATTAAAACGCTGCCTGTTGAAGTAGCTCCAAGAGTTCCATCAACTGCCATTACAGAAGATGAGGCCAAACCCAAAGCAATTAAAGAGCCTTTAATAAATTTTACTGATTTCATTTTATATACCTATATTGCAATGAACTGAGCGAAATAATGGATAAACCAATCAAATCATACTGCAGTTCAACCATTCCATTGCTCGCTATTGAACGGTAAAGGAAATTGTTCACAAAAACCGTAGAAAGCGAAATACAATAAATAGTATATATCAAAAATGAGATTTTACAACAAAAAACAATTCTAACCTGTTGTTTTATAAGGATAATAAATAACAGAACAAGTGACAAAAATTGACAGTGCAGAAGATGGTGATAAAGGTAAGTTATTGATTGATAAGGGGTTAATTGAGTGTGATCAAATTCACAAAATAGAAATAAAGCGTCAAAAATTTGACAGTTATAAATAAGTAAAAAATTTAGATAGAATAACTTTATAGTTATGTCTTTGAGAAAAATCTAATAACCTGTAACTAACTGT
>JAOUOC010000078.1 GCA_029880585.1 Gammaproteobacteria bacterium | reverse complement strand
TTTTGGTTGCTGTTGGTTTTTTTTATAGCTCTCTTTATGTGATTTCTACTTCTGTTTTGTCAATTCTTGATGTGTTAAACGTGGCTGGAGCTGCTAGTTCAATTGCTAGTCACTCAACTGTTTTAACTGCTGTATATCCTTCTAACTTTATTGCTGTTTTCAATCTTGTGTTAGCTACAGAATTTCAAATTTTATTCTGGCGTTGGGCTAATAAAGTAATCGATTTAAAAGTGGATTTCTTTTCATAATGGCAATTTTTGTATATACAGGTAAGTTAGGTTCTGGAAAATCGCTTTGCGCTGTTGGTCGTGTTCGTGACTATCTAAATCAAGGTCGTAGAGTAGCGACTAATATTGATTTAAAACTTCATCGATTGATTAGTTATAAGTCGAAAGAGTGCGTCATTTATCGTATACCAGATAGACCAACTGTTGAAGAATTAAATGGTATTGGTTTAGGTCATTATGAACAAAATGAAGAAATGAATGGCTTAATCGTTTTAGATGAATGCGCTCAATTTCTTAACACTAGAAACTATAGAGATGGAGATAGAAACCAATTAATAGAATGGTTTGTACATGCTCGCAAAAGACGATGGGATGTAATCTTTGTTATTCAACATTTGAATGCTTTAGATAAACAATTTAGAGATATGTTTGCAGAGCACATTGTATATTGTAATCGGCTCGATAGATTAAAATTACCATTTGGACTTTTTCATGTTGCCGAACTTCTCGGTTTTTCTGGTCGATTTCCAAAACTACACAGAGCTTTAGTTATGTATGGCCAAGGTCAAAATGCTATTAAGGTTGATTCTTATCTTTATACTGGTAAGTCATTGTATCCAGCGTTCGACACTGAACAAGCCTTTGACCCTGAGCACAAGCAAGGATTAATTCAACTTTTACCACCTTATTACACACATGGAGTAAATTATAATGGCTGGCACCAAATTAAAAAAAGTTTCATTTCGTGGAGCTATAACACACGTGTTAAAATGCGCTCTTTTTTTCTGTTAGGGCTTTTCTTTGGCTGGATTGGTTTGTCTGTAGCAAACAATGAAACCTTTGAACAATCGCCCAACCCTGACACTACAGAAATTTCCGAAGAAGTTAACCAGGACCAACAAATTTATATTACTGGCTCAGCTTACCCCGATTATTTTTTTATAGAAAAAAATGGTGTTTCATGGCAACCTGAATTAGATGGTTTTAAAATTTGGCCTCGTGGAAAGTGTCATATTATTTTAATCAAAAATAAAATAAAGAAAGATGTTTACTGCGGCGCGTTTGACAGCGATGCTGGCACAGCGTCCGCAGTAACATCTAATTTTGAAATTTAATGTCCATATAGTTACACTGGACATTAGTCTCACATACGAGACTTTTAATAAGGAAAAAACATGGATTTTAATAATGCTGAATTCATAGATTGGCTATCGGTCAAACAATCATTTAATGATTTAATACCAGTTTTCAGATCCTCTATTGTATTTAAAATTGATGATGAAACTGGCGAGACAGTTTTCCAGAAAGATTGTTTTGGAGTTCATGAGGGTTCTTATGACACAAGAATAAACATTTTGTCTGATGGTTTAACGCTTTATATTTCTGGTAATCCTTCTCGTATTGGTCGGATTGATAATGTTTTTGGTTTAACTAGAATTGAACAGTGTATATACGTCTATAATAATATTCTATCTCGTCTTGGTTTGCCTTCACTCGAGTATGGAAAGGCAGAAATTACAAGAATAGATATTACAAAAAACTATGCTGTTGGAACTAAAAATGTTGATAAATTTATACGCTCTGTTTCATCTTCTATGATGCATGGTCAATCAGGTTATTTGTATTCAAATGGTAAAACTGCGGATTGGTTTAGAAATTCAAGGCATATGTATGCTAAAATTTATTGTAAATACACTGAACTATTGTTACATAAAAAATCTAAATTAAATGTATTTGAGCAAAAATACTACAACGATTTATTAAAACAAGTTCAAGATGTTGGACTTTGTAGATTAGAAATTGAATTTAAAAGTAAATTATTAAAAGCTAAAGGCTTAACTTTATTGAGGTGCAATATGACCGCTGAAATTATAAATTTATTTAAAGATAGAAATGTTATAGAAAATATTGATACTTCTATTTCTATCCCTAAAAATCAACATATTGTTGAATTACTGCTAGAAAAAGAAATTTGTAAAACCAAATCTTCCGCCAATCATTACAACACCATTTATCAATCCTGGTTAAATGGCCATGATTTAAAAGCTAATTATTCAAAAGCACAATTTTATAAAATTAGAAAAAAATTATTATTGATAAATATAGACATTAGTGAAAAATGTAATGCTCAAAACATTAACACCAGCTTTAAAACTATGGAAGTAATTGAGCTATATGCAAGCGATGAATATATCCGTAATTCTATGCCAGTGTTAAGATTGGGTAAGTTTTAAGATTTATAATAGCTCCCAAATTTTGGGACGTTCTTCTAACAGTTCTAATTGTTCAGAATCATTAATATATCTTAAGATAAACTTTCTTAACATTATTGAACTTGTAACGCCTTGGCTCTCACATATTTCTTTAAATTTAATTTTACTGAATTTATCAATTCTAATTATCAAGTTATCATTTTTCATAGTATGGCCTCGCTAATTAATGTATATACATAGTATCAAAATTGTATATACATTTCAACTTAAAGCTGTTTTTATTCTTCAATATTTAAATCTTTGATAATAAGATTTTCTATATATTCTGGCACTGTTTTATCTACCAGGCTAGCCTTCGATTTCACCAATTTATAAAGCTCTCTTTTAACTTCAATTCTTGGTGGTTTTTTCTCTTTCGTTTTCATGTTTGCAAATACCTTATTTTGTATGCTATGCTCTTTTTGTACTGAGTGTACAAATTGTGCTAAATGCACAAATAAACCATACTACTTAAAGGTTATATATATGAAAATTACAATTTATCCAGAAAACGTTCAAGTTAATTCACATTCTGGCACTTCTAAAAAGTCAGGTAATCAATACACAATCAACACACAAGTAGCTTTCTTTGATTCTGGAACAACAAAGTTCCCTATTGAAATAAAATTAAATTTGGACGAAGGCCAAAAGCCCTATCCTGCTGGTGATTATAGCATTTGCCCAACTAGCTTTATTGTAGACACTTACAAAAACTTAAATTTATCTCGTATCAAAATTTTACCAATTAAAAAATAAAGATTGGTTTTATGAATCCAGAACCATTTTATCCTATCGGCAACAATTTAGAGTTGGTAACTTCTCCGCCATCTGAGCCAATTCTTTTTGTTGCCTTTTTTTTGATTTTGTTTATCTGGTTGAAATATAAAGATGACTGATTTACAACTTGAATTACAGCTTTCTTATTTAATAGTTATTGCCTGTTCAATGGCTATTTTTATCGGATTTCGCACTGGCTTGGAGTTTGCTAAATGACTCTAATAGACATTGCTGAAATAGTTGGATTACTTTTTACGTGTTGGGCTTTTGGTGTTTTCGCTGGCATGAAAATTATGTATGTAATCCGTTTCTTTAAACATTCATCATAGGAGATATAAAAAGATGAATTTATTCAAAAAAGCAGGTCTGTTATTTGCTATCGCTTTAGGCTTAATTGCTGGTCAAGCTTCTGCCGCAGTTCCGGTAGAAGTAACAACTGCTGCCACTAACATGATAGCTGATGCGGCTGCATATGGTGCAGCATTTATCCCTGTAACTGTTGGAGTTATGGTTGCGTTTGTTGGGATAAAATGGGTTAAAAAGTTCCTTGGTAGAGCTTCTTAATTATGGCAACGGGCAATTTTATCAAATGGCAGTATCTTTTGATACTATTGCTCGTTTATCCTTTTTCTGCTTTTTCACAAACTTGGGTTTCACCTACTATTACTAATACTAATGGTTTTTTAGATTCTGGCTCAGGTGTTTACTACGACACAATTCAAGACTTTTGTAATTACAGGGCAAATCTAGCAAGACCAGATAATACTGGTGTTATTTGCGATTATTTTCAAGAAACTGCGACCCGTTGGGCAGTTACTTGGGGTTATACTTATGAGCCTTCAGGCTCTTATTCTACTTCTCAAAATTTATATGAAGGTCTTTATGATAAAGCTGAATGTTTAGACCCAAATTATCAAGCTACTGTCGATTCCGATTCAGATGGAACAACAGACCAATGTCACCCAACAAACTGTCCAACTTCTGATACTATGTGGTCTAGTTATGGCTCTGGCTTTACTTCACCAACCGGAAGACTTTGTTTAAATATTCCCCAAGCTGATGGCGGTAATATGCAATGCTCCTATGAAGGTGTAACCAACCCTGATGGCTCAACAAATGATTACACTTTCCGCCCAACTGGCTCTGGCTGTTCTTGTGAAGATTCAGAGTTTATTCCGTGTGCTGATTTATCAGAAGGCACTATTCAGAATTTTGTAGAAGGCGATAACGGCTGTTACTCTGTTGGAGATTCTTTGTTTTGTGTGGCAAATCCTGAGAATCATTGTAGTAATGGCGTATGCGATTCTGGCTGCGGTTATATCAATGATAAATTTGCTTGTCTTATTGATAATTTAGATCCCAAAGATACGCTATCTTGCCAAGAAGGTGATACCAGAACTTCTTGTGCTGGCGTTCCTGTTGGTAGTTGTCCTGCTGGAGCTGCAAACTGTGCTCAAGACTTGCCACCTGTTGAAGAAGCGCCATGCTCATTAAATGACCCTCGCGATAGCTGTATTGGAAAATCTGAAGGAGAAAAGCCAACTAATTTAAATGCTGGTATTGAATCAAAACTAGATACTTCAAATCAAAATTTGAAAGGCATTAAGGATAACACTAAAGCTATCAAAGATATTTTAAATCAGCAGGCAACTGTTGAAGATATAAATCCAGCAAATGATACAAATTTTCAAGATGCCAAATCTCAAGCTTTAGTTCATCAAACAACTAACGAAAAAAGTGACTCTCAAACAGCTTTTGAAACTGATATTGGAGCAAAGGAAGGTTTTTTTGCTTCTCAAGTTGCAGGTTTATTTCCGAGCTCTGGAGCTTGTTCGCCTCTGAATTTTATTATTCCTCAAGGAACTTTCCAGATTAATGTATGCAATGAACTTGCAATGGTTAAATACATTTTAGAATGGATTGTCGTCATTTTGGGGCTTCTTTATGTTAGACAAACCATTGTAAACGAATTAAAACCGAGTAATAAATAATGGCTATTCAAGTTCCTATATTTTTAGCAATTGTAACTGTACTCAGCAATATTGGCGCGTGGATTGTTGAGTTTTTTATTCAGTATGGTAGAAAAGTAGCTTTCTTTTTGGTTGCTGTTGGTTTCTTCTATAGCTCTTTGTATGTTATTTCAACCTCTGTTTTATCAATTCTTGATGTGTTGAATGTTGCCGGTGCAACTTCTGCAATTTCTGGTAATTCTGTCATTTTAACCGCTATTTATCCGTCTAATTTTATAGCTGTTTTCAACCTTGTTTTAGCTACTGAATTTCAAATTTTATTCTGGCGTTGGGCGAATAAAGTTATCGATTTAAAAGTAGATTTCTTCTCTTAATTTCTTATGGCCATTTTTGTTTATACAGGTAAATTAGGTTCAGGCAAGTCTCTTTGCGCCGTTGGTCGTGTTCGCGATTATTTAAATCAAGGTCGTAGAGTAGCGACTAATATTGATTTAAAATTACATCGATTGATTAGCTATAAATCTAAAGAGTGTGTCATTTATCGCATACCAGATAGACCAACCGTTGAAGAATTAAATGGTATTGGTTTAGGTCATTATGAACAAAATGAAGAAATGAACGGGCTTATTGTTTTGGATGAGTGCGCCCAATTTTTGAATACTAGAAATTACAGAGATGGAGACAGAAACCAGTTAATAGAATGGTTTGTCCATGCTCGTAAACGTCGATGGGATGTTATTTTTGTTATTCAACATTTAAACGCTTTAGACAAACAATTTAGAGATATGTTTGCAGAGCATATTGTATATTGTAATCGACTTGATAGGTTAAAATTACCATTTGGACTTTTTCATGTTGCCGAGCTTCTCGGTTTTTCTGGTCGATTTCCTAAACTACATAGAGCCTTAGTTATGTATGGTCAAGGTCAAAACGCTATTAAAGTTGATTCTTATCTTTATACTGGCAAGTCATTGTATCCAGCGTTCGACACTGAACAAGCTTTTGACCCTGAACACAAACAAGGTTTAATTCAATTATTACCACCTTACTATACACATGGAGTAAATTATAATGGCTGGCACCAATTTAAAAAAAGCTTCGTTTCGTGGAGCAGTAATACACGTGTCAAAATGCGCAGTTTTTTTCTGCTTGGGCTGTTCTCAGGATTCATTGGTTTGTCTGTAGCAAACAATGATACTTTTGAACAATCGCCCGAACTTGACACTACAGAAATTTCCGAAGAAGTTGACCAGGAGCAAAAAATTTATATTACTGGCTCAGCTTATCCAAATTATTTTTTTATTGAAAAAAATGGAGTATCTTGGATTCCTCAAGATGAAGGTTTTAAAATTTGGGCTCGTGGCAAATGCCATGTAATTTTAATTAAAGATAATTTAAAGCAAGATATTTACTGTGGCGCAGCTGACAGCGGAGCTGGCACAGCGACCACAGTAGAATCATCCTTTTAGCCTCGTAGAGGCTGTATTCCGCATAATGTAACATGAGGGTTATGTTTAAGGCTTAATGCCGTAAAGCGCTCGATAGAGCGCTTTTGAACATCAACCCGTATTATGCGACAGTTCAGCCGCCAAAATTGCGCTTCTCCTTGCATGAAATCAAACTCAGCGTAGGTGAACCCGCTAGTATTCACGTAGAAACGCGCTTTTTGCAATCATTACTTATGCCAGGTATAAAAACCTGGCAATCAAAATGCAATCATTTCTCTTGACTGAAGAAACCAGGAAAACTATAATTTGCAATCATTCAATCAAAAAGGTGGTTATTATGGCTTTAACTATTCGGACGAACAAAGACGATGATAAGCAAATTAAATTATTAATGGATAGCTTTAATGTTGGTACAGCTTCAAGAGCTCTTTTGATGGCTGCTTATGAATATCCGATTTTATATAAAGAATTCATTACTCTTAAAACTGATTTTCAAAACCTTCAAGATGAAGTTCAATTTGTTATTGATGCGATTAATCGTAAATCTGAAAATCAGTCAATCATTGATGATTTTGCAAAAAAATATTCATAAATTGCGCTTCTCCTTGCATGAAATCAAACTCAGCGTAGGTGAACCCGCTAGTATTCACGTAGAAACGCGCTTTTTGCAATCATTTCTTATGCCAGGTATAAAAACCTGGCAATCAAAATGCAATCATTATCTGAACCGGTAGCGCTCCTGGTCTTTTTGTTTTGCAATCATAACTGCAAATCAAAAAAATTGTTAAGTGCAGTATAGTAATTACTGCACTTTAGTCTCACGTATGAGACTTTTTTACTTGAGAATAAGTTCTCCATCTTCTTTTATTATTCTATGCAATCCATTCTCTATTAGAAAATGGACTAGTTCGCTTTCTCTGTAGATTTTACCTTTTTCACTTAACTCCCAAGCTTTGTTCATAAGGTCGTCTTGCTCTTTAACTCTTAACCTTACTGTCTCAGGTGTTTTTTTACCCATAAATTCCTCACTTATCAAAAAACCTAATTTTACTATTAATTCATCGTAACATGTATATTACTTGACAAGTAACATGTAACTAGTATAGATTTCATTTAAATGTTATTTGCAACATGTATACAGTATGATTGATTGGCTCACAATGGAACTTGAATACCACCATCACCCAGTAAAAACTGGTTCAATTCTTTCTGTTTCACCTGATGGCGAATTAGAGTATCAAATAGTAAAACGATTACCTGTCAGAGGTTCATATTCTTCAAATGTTTTAATTCGCTCTGGCGGTGCTGCTGGTGAAAATGTAGCTACCAAACTCCAGATTTGCGGCAATCCTACAAAGTTTCTAAATGGTCATAATGTTGTTGGTTCTCGTGACCTTTGCCAGCTTGCACACGATATGTGCAAGAAACTTTTTAATCAGTTGGACTGGCTTTTTTCTTCATCAATTTCAAAAAAATTATTATCCGGAGAATTTAAAGTTACCAGAATTGATATTAATGATTATCTTGAATTCGATTCTCTTGAAAATGCACTTTCATGGCAAAAGGCTGCTGTAGCTTGTTCAACTTCTCGTCAAGGCTCATTTACTCACAAAGGTACGACAAGTTACATCGGTCAATTTTCAAGACGAGTCATGATAAAGCTTTACTCTAAATATTTAGAATTAACACAAGGTAAAAAAGGTCACAAATTACCATTAGAACTCCCGCACCAAGAACAGCTACTTAACTATGTGAAAAATAAGATTCGAGCGGAAATTACTTTTAGGTCAATGTTTTTAAAAGACAACAATTTATCAACTGCTCGCGAATTAACGCCTGCCAAAATTAATGAGATTTATCTCCGGCAACTAGGAAAGATTACTATGAATTCACAAGTTAAACTAAAGCCTCATGAGGCTCTAAATATACCCAAACATTTAATATCATCATACATGCTCTGGTCTGATGGTTTTAGTCTTTATGACGAGCTACCAAAACCTACATTTTATCGCCACAGAAAAGCGCTTCTTGCATTCGGTATTGATATCAAAATACCACCTGTAAAACAGGCTAGTAATGTTATTCCATTAATGAGAATTATTGAAGCGAAACAAGTTTCTAATATGCCGACTTGGTGCAACAAAGTTGGATTAATTCACGAGAAGAGGAGGGCATAACAATGCTTACTTATCAAGGTAAATGTATCGGTGTTCGTACTAATCCACGAACGAATCAAAAAACTGGTGAACAGTATGATGAGAAATATCTCGGTATTACTACACCAAAACAAAACGGTTACGAAGGTGAAGTATTTACCTTTGAAGTTAGATTATCAAAGAAACAATTAGAAGCTGGATTAGAGCAGTTTTACACAGAGCAAAAAGGTAAGGAAATTCGAGTGCCTGTTTTTGCTAATCATCGAGCTTGGAAAGATAGAGTCTTTACAGACTGGTTTTTATCAAATGACGGTAAACCGATTAAATGAATCCAGAACCATTTTATCCCATAGGCAACAATTTAGAGCTGGCATCTTCTCCACCATCTGAGCCACTTCTTTTTGTTGCCTTTTTTTTGATTTTGTTTATCTGGTTGAAATATAAAAATGACTGATTTACAACTTGAATTACAACTTTCTTATTTAATAGTTATTGCCTGTTCAATGGCTATTTTTATCGGGTTTCGCACTGGCTTGGAGTTTGCAAAATGACTCTAATCGACATTGCTGAAATAGTTGGATTACTTTTTACATGCTGGGCTTTTGGTGTTTTCGCTGGCATGAAAATTATGTATGTAATCCGTTTCTTTAAGCATTCATCATAGGAGAAACAAAGATGAATTTATTTAAAAAAGCAGGTGTGTTTTTTGCTATCATTTTAGGCTTAATGGTTGGTCAAGCTTCCGCAGCAGTTCCAGTTGAAGTCACAACCGCAGCTACAAATATGATAGCAGATGCTGCCGCATATGGTGCCGCATTTATTCCAGTGACCGTTGGTGTTATGGTTGCATTTGTTGGGATAAAATGGGTTAAGAAGTTTTTAAGTAGGGCTTCTTAAATGTCAATGGCCAAAACTGTCAAATCGTTTTTCATTTTGACTTTTTTGGTCATTTCTCCTTATGCTTTATCAGATTGGATTCCACCGACTATAACCAGTACTACTGGTTTTTTAGATTCTGGCTCTGGTGTTTATTACGACACAATTCAAGATTTTTGCAATTATAGAGCGAACCTTGCAAGACCAGATAACACTGGAGTTACTTGCGATTACTTTCAAGAAACCGCGACGCGATGGTCTGTTACTTGGGGTTATACTTATGAGCCTTCAGGCTCTTAT
>JAOUOC010000010.1 GCA_029880585.1 Gammaproteobacteria bacterium | reverse complement strand
GCGGCCATGGCAGCTGTTGAATCCATAATCGCCAATACCTCTCCACCAAACATGTTTCCATTGGGGTTGGCCTGATTAGGGAAAACCATATTCCAGCTAACTATTTCCTCAGCATGTTTTGATTTTCGAGAGTCTGACATTTGTTCTAGTCCATTGATTTGAGCATCAAGATAGTGCCATTATGCCAGAAAAAGAAAAAGGTGCCACAATTGGCACCAAAGTGGAGCTTAAAAAGTTTTGGTTAAAGATAGCCAATATTGTCTGCCCGGTTCATTCACGCGTTCGGCAGTAGGGTTAAAGGGATCGAGATTGGCACGACTGACATGATAGGCGTAGGTTTCATCTAGAATATTGTTAACGCCAGCCAACAGTTGCCAATTTTCATTGAGAGAATAGCGCGTTTTAAAATCCAATGCCTGCCATGAATCAGAATTTCCGGCATCCAGACCACTTCCCGTCATCATAGAATCGTCAACATGATTTTGCTCAAAAGCAAACCTTAAATTAATCCAATAGCTAAATGTATCGGTTTGATTGGAAAGTGAAAGTGCACCTTCAATTGGAGGAATTTGATAAAGGTCAGCATGATTGGATTGCTGGTAGCCACGTATCCAGGCCAATTGAGATTCAAATAGCCAGTCACTGTCAAATTGATGTCTTGAAGACCATTCCAACCCATACAAATTGACATCGACATTGCGATAAATCGTGGCATTGTCAGATAATAGAATATCGGTTTGGCCATGCGCTCGATCCCTCAATATAAAGTCAGAAACTGAATTGTAATATAAATTGATTTCCATACTATGAAGAGCGCTTCCCCACTTATAGCCCAGCTCAACCTGATTATGTCTTTCCGGGTTTAAATTGGGATTACCAATCCAGCGCATCATTGGATTGGCGTGTTGTAGCCCCAGATATCGTTCAGTTGCATCAGCCGTTCTGGTAGTAGAGGAGACGCCAAGCCATAATACGGATTGACCAGCGGCAAAATAATATCTTGAAAATCCGCTGAAGTTACGCTCATTCTGTTGTGTTTTCGGATCCGCGTAGTAACTGGTATAAAGCAATTGATTATCGGAATTGGCGCTGGCTGCCACGTGATCAAAACGAATGCCTGAAATCAAGCGATGGGATTGAGAAAAAAGAAATTGAGCCTCGATTGCTGCGCCTTTGATATCAATTTGATTATCCGGCCAAACGGTTGATTGCGGCATATAGGGTCGTCCTGTCATACCCATATAGCGCATGGCATTGCGGCGAATTTGTTGCCAATCCAGGCTGGTTTTCCAAATAACATTGTCTATTTTAAGTTGATTCAACCACTGAGCACCCCGGGTCTCAGAATAAGAATCCGTGAGCATTCTCATGGGTGCAGTTTGTTCTCTGAGAGTATAATTATCCATAATGTGATGTGCTTTGTTGGCGTAGTATTGAACTTCTTGATAGTTTTCGCCATCAGGATCGCCTGAAAGATAGAGCACTTGATAGGCATCCATATCCGTTTTTGGCCCATCCATCATTGTGCCAGCAAAAAGCGCATCGGAACCACGGTTGGCCATAGCAGAAATACGAACTTCACTCTCGGTGTCAGGATTATAGCCAGCGACTAATGTGTTTGAGACCGTATTAAATGCGGTACGAGTTAACAGGTCATCACCATCACGATAGCTATCCTGATCATGATACTGATTAATGACTCGAAGATAACGGGTTGAGTCGCCTACAGCCAAATCAGAAGCAAATTTTGATGAATCAGAGGTCAATTGTGTCATCAATTTTCCGGTCAGACTTTTTTCATCCAGATCGGGGCGATAACGAATAAAATTAATGGTACCCACTGGACCGCCAGTGCCATAAACCAGAGATTCGACACCTTTGATAATTTGCACTTCATCCCAGCTAAAGGGTTCAGTATAGGCGCCAGGAGAATCCATACGGTTTGGGCCCGCGCCATGTAAAAAAGCGCCTTGTTGTATAACATTCAGTCGAGTTTGACTTTGACCGCGCAAAACCGGATCAACGCCATGACCACCTGCTCGAATACCGGAAAAGCCAGGCAAAGTATTGAGTAACTCACCAGCATCGGTAATGGGTTGCGCATAATAGCTTTGTAAATCTTTACTATCGCCCGTCATAGATTTTAAGACGGGAGAGCCAGTCACAATAAGAACTGGTGTGTCATCTTCAACGGTTTTTTGGGGTTCTTCATTGGCGTGAAGGGAAGCGCTGAAAACAAATAACAATGGATAAAAATGTTTGTTCATCATAACTACAAGTGATCAAAATAGGTGATTTAAAGTGCGCAAATGATAAGTCGATCAGTCATAAATGAACATGCGACCAATTGTCGCAGTAGTATTTTGAAAAATAGCGGTTAAAATGGCGTAAATATTTAACAGGTTTTAACCACATGTTTGAGTTTTTATCACGGATCAACTCGTCGACAGATCAACAGATAACCCAGACCGATAATTTTAAAATATTGTATCGCATCAGGGCGATTGCTTTAATCGGGCAAGTTTCACTGGTCATTTTTACACTGGGATATCTTAAAATTGAATTGCCCATGATGGAAATTATGTGGGTATTGTTTATCGAGTGTCTTTATCAGATTTATGCCGCGATAAAAAACAACAAAACACTCATTACATTGGGTGACAATTTATTCGCGATTGTTTTTGATGCACTCATTTTGGCAAGTCTGGTCTATTTTTCTGGTGGCGCAAACAATCCCTTTTTGTATTTGCTTCTGTTGCCCATTGCGCTTGGGATAATGATGTTAAATACACGAGCGTTAATTTTTGTTGCTGCACTCCAGTTAATTTTGTATTCATTAATCAATCTTTATCCCAGAGAGTTGGAATTTGGCGAAGCGAGTCCTTTAGCATCCTTTCATTTGCATCTGGCGGGTATGTGGGTAAATTTTTTTCTGACCGTGATATTGTTGGTCATATTTGGTTTGATTGCCAGAAATGTGATGTTGAAACAAAATAAAAAAATTCAGGACTTGAGAGAAAAGCAGTTAAAGGACGAGCAGCTATTGAGTCTGGGTATTATGTCAGCCAGCGCAGCTCACGAGCTCGGTACACCTTTGTCCACCATCCATATGGTGGTGGATGATCTTCATAGTGAAGAAAGTCATCCGGAGAGAAAAAAAGAGTTAATGCTGGTACAAGAGCAGATCCGACGCTGCAAAAATATCTTGTCCGATCTTCAGAATAAAAGCTTACTTACACAAAAGCGGGTGAATGATCGCGACCAGCAAGCTGAAACTATTGGTGATAGAGATCTTGAAGAACAATTGACCACGATAATTGATGAATGGCTGGTTTATCGACCAGACATTGAGCTGGAAAAAAATATCAACCTAGATCTGAAAAATAAGCAGAAAAGCCTACCCATCAGTGTGGAACAGGCTTTAATTAATTTGCTGGATAATGCCGCTGATGCCAGTCGGGAACATGGATCTCGAAAGGTGACGCTTGAAATTAAATCAGTTAAAGGCAAAATAGCGATAGAAATTACGGATCAGGGCAAAGGCATGAGTTCAGAAAATCAGGCGCTTTTGGGTGCTGGCGTTTATCAATCAGAAAAATCAGATGGCTTGGGTTGGGGCTGGTTTTTATCAAATGCCAGTATTGAAAGAGTCGGTGGTCAAGTGGAAGTACAAAATGCAAAAGTTGGCGGATTGCAGGTAAAAATAACACTACCAATGGACGAGCTATGATCCCTGTAATCATCATTGACGACGATGAACCTTATCGTAATGTGTTGGCCAGAAGTCTGAAACGACAAGGTTTTCAGGCAGAGGCATTTGCTGCGCCATTGCCAGCAATGGCTGAGATCGCTTCACACAAAAATCCTGTCGTGTTACTCGATTTAAGGTTGGACAATGATTCGGGTTTACTTTGGATAGAAAAAATTAGACAACAAAATGCATCGGCCAGAATTGTTTTACTGACAGGTTACGCCAGTATTTCAACGGCCGTTGAAGCCATCAAGTTAGGCGCGGAAGATTATTTACCCAAGCCGATTACCGCAAGTGAAATTGCCAAATATCTTACACATGGCAAGGATGAGCAGTTGCTCGATCCACAGCAACCCATGTCGGTGGAGCGTTTGGAATGGGAGCATATCCAAAAGGTGTTGAAAGAACATGATGGCAATATTTCAGCCAGTGCACGGGCAATGGGCATGCATCGTAGAACATTACAAAGAAAACTGGCTAAAAAACCGGTACAAAAATAGGCAAATTATTTTAAATCAGAATTCCTGAATTCCCGTATCAGTGGCCAGAATGAGATGATCTGCCGAACGATGAGCAAACAAGCCATTGGTTACCACGCCAGTAATCTGGTTGATTTGAGTTTCCAGCGTTTTAGGATGAGTAATTTCCATGCTGTAAAGATCAAGAATCACATTGCCATTATCAGTAACAAATCCATGACGATAAACCGGATCACCACCCAGTTTCACCAGTTCTCTGGCAACATGGCTTCTGGCCATAGGTAAGACTTCTATCGGTAATGCAAAATCACCTAGCGTTTTGACATATTTGGACTCATCGGCAATGCAGACAAACTTGTCTGCAACCGCGGCAATGATTTTCTCGCGTGTTAATGCGCCACCACCACCTTTGATTAATTCCAGATTTTCATTAGCTTCATCGGCACCATCAATGTAGACAGGAAGTTGATCAACATCATTTAAACTTACTACTTCTATGCCGAGTTGCTCCAGCTTTTTTGTAGATGCTTCCGAACTGGAAACAGCGGCTTTGATGCGATGTTTATGGTCATCCAGCAAATCGATAAAGCAATTAACGGTGGAGCCTGTGCCAATGCCAATGTAGGCGTCATCGACAATATACTTTAGCGCAGCTTTGGCTGCTTGGATTTTCAGTTGCTGTTGTTTGTCCATAAAATATACTAACAAAGTTGTCACAAAGTCTTTTTATTATACAGGGTTTGGCGTAGAAGACTCCATCACCTTGAAAAATAATTAAGGCTATTAGTATAAGATTCCGAATTCAAAAAAGAGCAATGACAAGAAGGATTGTTGCCAAAAGAGCAATACTATAAAACAAAAATGCAATAAAGCCATCAGCTCTGATCCCGAAGTCATGAGCTGTAATTCGCATTCTATGAGCAGCATGCCAGATACTTAAAAACAACAAGGCAAATACAATTAATTTTATAAAAGTATTGTCGAGCATTCCTTGAATTCGATCGTAACTAAAGAGTTCGGCAGGCAATAAACCAAAAGGGACAGCCAATGCAAAAAGTAAAATCAACGCAGGAAACAACAATGCTGTTACAGTACCACCAGCGGCAAACAAGGACCAAATGATGGGTTTATTGGAAGCTTTTAAAGGGAGTTTTACGTTCATTGTGCACCACCATTGGTAAAGATAAACCAGATAAAAATCGAGCAGATTAGCCACAATATCATATGAGCCCCAATGATGATCCATGGAGCCACTTTTTTACCAGAAAATCTTAGAGGCATAGCTTTTGGAGTAACGATAAACCAGCTGTAGCTATGATAGGTTACAAATAAAAAAGTAATTACAGATAACCACCAAAAATTATTCCACAAGGAACTGGTAAAAGCAGTAAATTGCGCCTCCCCCTGAGATAATTGATATAAGCCGCAAATCATTATGATAGAAAAGATACCAACAAACAGACTGCTAAGCTCTCTCATCATATAGCGAAAATATCGCCCCTGACGCAACCACCATGAATAACGTGCGGGTGGCCGAACATAGTTTCCGTTGGTTAATTTCATTGGTCGCCTCCTTCAGGTGCCTGACCTTTTTGAGCGTTTTTCCATGGCATTAGAAATTTTTTAAAATAATCACCTGTGGCTGCAATTTTTGTTTGTTGGATTGCCGCAGCTGGATCAACATGTTTGGGGCAAACTTCTGAGCAGGCGCCCACAAAAGAACATTCCCAAATACCAGCATTACTGGCAACCACATCTTCTCTAACTTCTCTACCCTTGTCGCGACTGTCAAGATTGTATCGATGAGCCAGCGCTAAAGCTGCCGGACCAACAAATCCGTCATTCAAAGCCATTTGCGGGCAAGCTGAATAACACAACATACAATTGATACATTGGGTATATTGTTTATAAAGCTGAAGTTGTTCAGGTAGTTGTTGATAGGTTCCCTGTTCAACAGTTTTCTCTTCTGCAGCGTTAATATAAGGTTTTACACTGGATAATTTTTCAACAAAGCCATCCATGTCGACAATCAAGTCACGGGCAATTGGAAAGTTTTCAAGCGGCTCAATAGTGATTTTATCCGGCATATCTCTAACAAAGGCATGGCAAGATAAGGTGGGCTCACCATTCACCATCATGCCACAGCTACCACAAACCGCCATATGGCATGACCATCGATAGCTCAGGGATCGGTCGAGATTATCCTTGATATAATTGACGGCATCCAGAATAACCCATTCTTCCTGACAAGGAACTTGATAGGTTTGAAAGTATGGCTTTTCATCGGTATCAGGGTTGTAGCGTAAAATTTCAATTTCTACCTGACGAACGGATTTTTGAGAGGTTTTTACATCACTCATTTTGATTCACCTCCATAGACGCGCTCAGCTGGCTGAGACTTGGTTATCACCACATCTCGATAATCAATTGTCGGGTTATCATCACCTGCAAATGTTGCCAATGTGTGACGAAGAAAATTCTTATCATCTCTTTCAACATAGTCAAGTCGCTGGTGAGAGCCGCGGGATTCTTGCCTATTTAAGGCAGAAACAGCCATTGCTCTTGCAACATCAATCATGGATCCCAATTCAAGGGCTTGAATCAGATCAGTATTATAAACATTGCTCTTGTCAGTTAATTCAATATCAGCAAACCTGGATTTTAGTTGAGTTAGTTGATTAACTGCGTCTTTTAATGAGGATTCAGTTCTATAAATTCCTGCGCCTGCTTCCATGATGGTATTCATTTCATTACGCAAACCGGGAATAGTTTCTTTACCTTGATGGTGGAACAGTTGTGCGACTTTGTCAGCAGACTGTTTTGCCATATTCTCAAGAAGGGCTTCATCGACCTGCTCAGAAGTCTTTGATGCAAATTCAGCTGCATTAGCGCCTGCTTTACTACCAAATACTAATAATTCGGTTAATGAATTAGACCCTAACCGATTGGCACCATTAATGCTGACGCAGGCACATTCTCCAGCTGCATATAATCCTTTCAAGCGGGTTGCGGCTTCAATATCAGTATCAATGCCGCCCATGGTGTAATGAACAACAGGTCTGACGGGAATAGGTTCATGAACCGGATCGACACCCATGTAATTGATAGCGAGCTCTCTTACCATTGGCAGTCGCTCGTTAATTTTTTCTTCTCCAAGATGACGTAAATCAAGATGAACCGCATCGCCGAAAGGTGTTTGGATGGTGTTTCCTTTTTGTTGTTCTTGCCAGAAGGCCTGAGATAATCGATCGCGTGGACCAAGTTCCATGGCTTTTTTTCGAGGCCACGGATCAGGCGGACCAAGATTATAATCCTGTAAATAACGATAGTTGTTCTTATTAACCAGTAAGCCTCCTTCGCCACGAGAGCCTTCAGTAATTAAGATGCCGGTTCCTGGTAAGCCTGTTGGATGATATTGGACAAATTCCATATCTTTCAGAGGGACGCCAGCGCGATAAGCCATGGCCATACCGTCACCGGTTTTAATAGCACCATTTGTGGTGAAGGGGAATACGCGACCAGCGCCACCAGTTGCAATAATCACTGATTTTGCGCGGAAAAATTTGATTTGTCCGGTGCGCATATCTAATGCAGTTACGCCATAACATTGACCGTTTTCTGAAATCAGATCGATAGAATAGTATTCGTCATAGCGTTTAATGCCGGGATATTTAAGAGAGGTTTGAAAAAGAGTGTGAAGCATGTGAAAGCCGGTTTTGTCAGCGGCATACCAGGTGCGCTCGACTTTCATACCGCCAAAAGGCCGTACAGCAACCTTGCCTTCCTTGGTACGACTCCAGGGACATCCCCAATGTTCCATTTGAGTCAGCTCTTTTGGAGCTTGATGTATAAAATACTCAACAGCATCCTGATCACAGAGCCAATCTCCACCAGCAACGGTATCGTTAAAGTGGTTATCAAAACTGTCTTCATCTTTCGCTACGCCTGCGGCTCCACCTTCGGCGGCAACCGTGTGACTTCTCATGGGATAGACTTTGGATAATAGCGCTATGCTAAGATCAGGTTGGCTCCGTGCAATTTCAATTGCGGCCCTTAGACCAGCACCACCAGCGCCAATAATTACAACGTCACTATTGATTTTATTTAACATAATGCCACCTTATTGAAACGCTGTCAGATAAAACTGAAAAAGAAACATGATATCAAATGCTCTAATTCAGTTTGATATTTGAACAGAAGCTTTAATATAAAAATTACAATGCACTTGAAAAAAAATTACAACCCTATAGTATTAGCGGCAACTAATATGTTGTTGATTCAGATCAAAAATAAGTAAATCAAAACATATTTTAATAAAGATAAGCTAATATTTTATAAGTAATTGACTCTTGGATGAGGATTAGCATACCAGCACACAAGAATTAATTAAAGAGATTGTTGTATAGGAGATGGGTAATGAAGTTAAGTGAAAATCGATGGTTGTTTGGATTGGCGACAATTGTATTAATATTTTCTGTCTCAATCTGGATTTTCACAGAGAAATCAAGTGTACAAATAGATGAACCGTGGGAAGGTGTGCCTGTTAGACCAGCTCATGTTGATCATAAAGCACTATTTACTGAACCTTTTAAAACAGGACAAGAGGTAACAAAAGCTTGTCTTGTCTGCCATGAAGACGCTGCGCAACAAGTCCTTCATACCTCACATTGGAGATGGGAATCAGATCCTGTACAGCTGGAAGGTCGAGAAGGTTTGATAGCAACGGGAAAGAAAAACACCATCAATAATTTTTGTATTGGTATTCGTGGTAATTGGGAAAGTTGTACGGCATGTCATGCAGGTTATGGATGGGAAGATGAAAAATTTGATTTTACCAATGCCGATAATGTTGACTGTTTGGTTTGTCATGACCAAAGTGGCACCTACAAAAAAGGAAAAAAAGGCAATCCGGTAAAAGGTGTCAATTTATTAGAAGTGGCTCAAAGTGTTGCTATTCCCAGTAGAGAAAATTGTGGTGGCTGCCATTTTCGTGGTGGCGGTGGTAATGCGGTAAAGCATGGCGATTTGGATGAAAGTTTGTTTTATCCCAGCGAGGAGCTGGACGTTCACATGGGAAGGTATGACTTCTATTGTGTCGATTGCCACAAAACCAAAGAACACAATATCAGTGGTAGGTCGATTAGTGTCAGTGTTGATAATCATAACCAAATTGCTTGTATCGATTGCCACAACAATAAGTTGCATGAAGATGAACGATTAAATGCACATACCGACACAGTTGCCTGTCAGACATGTCATATTCCTTTGGTTGCCAAAGAGCAAGCAACCAAAACTCATTGGGATTGGTCTGAGGCAGGTGATTCTGATCGCGAAGAAGACTCTCATCATTATCTAAAAATAAAAGGCAGTTTTATTTATAAAAAGAATTTAAAGCCAACCTATCTTTGGTACAACGGATTAGCTGACAGATATTTGCTGGGCGATAAGATAGATGCTAATCAAATGACACCAATGAACTTGCCAAAAGGGCATATTGGTGACCCCAAAGCCAAAATATGGCCATTTAAAGTCCATTGGGCAAAACAACCTTATGACAGCAAGTTAAACCATTTGTTACAACCAAAAACTGTAGGCAAAGAGGGGTATTGGAGTGATTTTGATTGGGATAAAGCGTTACGCCTTGGCGCCAATTATGCTGATTTGGAATACAGTGGGGAGTTTGGGTTTGCCGAAACTCAAATGTACTGGCCTTTAACTCATATGGTCGCGCCTAAAGAAGAAGCTTTGCAATGCAAGGCTTGTCACAGCGATAAAGGGATATTGGACTGGCAGGGTTTGGGTTTTCCAGGCGATCCTGTTAAATGGGGCAGCACTGAAAGAGCCAGATTAATAAAAGTGGATTTAAAAGATGAGGTTCAATTAAAGAATTCAGAAAACATGGGTGGTAACAATGAGTAAATGTTTTGTAAAAGCTGGCATGGTGTTTGTTTTTGCTGTTTTCAATGTTAGTTTGCTAGCCAATGAATTGCATCCAAATTTTCCACTGTTAGATAAGCAAGGTAACGACGTAATCAAAAGCGGCGAGCCTTTATCAACCATTCAAACCTGTGGGACGTGTCATGATGCCAGTTTTATTCAGGCACATAGCGACCATGCGGATGCAGGTGCCTCACAATCAGGTAAGAGTTCAACACATCAAAGTTGGGAAACCGGGTTAGGGTATTATGGTGGTTGGGATCCCATTGATTATGATTTGGCGACCAATGATTCGACTGATAAAGTTGATCCTGAAGCCTGGTTGAAGCGTTATGGTAGCCGTCATGTGGGTGGTGGTCCAGTTGTTGACAAAATAGAAATGAACTGTTTACTTTGCCACAGCAATGTTTCAACCAGTGGGCTACGAGAAGAAGCAATTAAAACTGGAGACTTTAAATGGGCCAATAGCGCCTCACTCGCTTCACTGGACATTATTAATAAGCAAAAAAATGGATGGTTTTGGAACAAGAAAGCATTTAACCGTGATGGCTCTTTGGTGGAAGGATTGTTGTCAATCAACAAACCCAAAGATGAAAACTGCGCTCAGTGCCACGGCCTTGTTAATAACGATTTGGAGACACCGTTAATCCTAAGCGCCAAGGATTTGGGAGATAGTATGACCATGAGAAGTGGGCAAATTATCTCACCACAAAAAGTGAGTGCATCGGGATTAAACATTAAAAATAAAAAAGATCAATCCTATCCTTTTGACGTTCATAGTGACCGGGTGTTGGGTTGCGTGAGCTGTCATTATTCTCTGAACAATCCGGTTTATTTTCAAAGAACTGATGCCAATCAGCCAGAACATCTGATGTTTGATCCCAGACGATTAACTTTGTCTGATTATATACAAAAACCTTTACATCAATTTGCTAAGGGAAATTCAAACCATGGATTGGCTGCTTTTGAGAGTGAAAATAGTTTACGTCGATGTGAATCATGTCATCAGGCAGAAATTGTACATCAATGGTTACCCTATAAAACTCGTCACTTTGAAGCTTTGGCGTGCGAGTCGTGCCACATTCCGAAATTATTTGGTCCAACTTTAAAAGCCATTGATTGGTCTCTTTTAGATGCATACGGCGAGCCAATTAAACAATACCGTAACATAGAAGGAAGTCCATTGGATTCTCGTAATATGATAAGTGCTTTTGAGCCAATTTTATTACCTCGGAATAATGTTGGTGGCGTTAAAAAATTGGCGCCATTTAATTTGGTCAGCAGTTGGTTTTGGGTTGCAGGAAATCCAATTAGACCGGTCAGTCGGGAGCATTTAAAGCAAGCCTTGTATAAGCCTGGTTGGGAAAACCAAAAAAATGTAGTCTATCAAAACACTATCATGAAAGTTCTGGATAGCAATCAGGACAACCAGTTGTCAAAAACTGAAATGCAACTGAATACCCCAGAAAAAATTAATGCTGTGAAAACAGCGCTTGAGGCGATTGGTTTAACAAATGTGTCGCTTAAAGGCGAGGTAAATGCTTACCCGATTACACATAATGTAGTTAATGGGAAATGGGCAACTCAAAGTTGTGATAGTTGCCATCATCAAAATTCAAAAGTCGATGGGGTGATTACTCTTTCAGATTATCAACCTGGAAATTTACAACCTGAAATGGTTGAAGATCCAACCATGTCGTATAGTGGGCAACTTAATACAACACAAAATGGCCAACTGGAGTTTCATGCAGACGCTAGCCAAAGTGGATTCTATTTACTGGGAAAAGATAATATACCCTGGGTCGATGTTCTAGGGCTATTAATGTTCTTTGGTGTTTTGCTGGGTGTTAGTGCTCATGGCATAGCAAGATATATTGTCAACCGAAAAGGCAATTTACCAAAACACCATTATCACAAAGAGTACATGTATGATGCTTATGAAAGGTTGTGGCATTGGTTACAGGCATTTTCAATATTGATCTTGCTAGCAACGGGGTTAATTATTCACAAACCACACATTTTTGGAATCTTCAGCTTTTCATACATGGTTCAGATCCATAACGTAGTTGGTTTTATCTTATTGGCCAATGCAGCATTGTCACTGTTTTACAATTTAGCTTCGGGTGAAATAAAACAATATTTGCCTGAGCCAAAGGGCTTTATTGGGCGATCAATTGCGCAAGCTACTTACTATAGCAAGGGATTATTTGAAGGAAAACCACATCCTATTGAAAAATCACGAGAGCAAAAGATGAATCCATTACAGCAGGTAACTTATCTGGCAATATTGAATGTGTTATTGCCCATTCAAATTATTACCGGGTTATTAATTTGGGGTGCACAAAGGTGGCCTGAAGTTGCAGAGTTGTTCGGTGGCTTGCCATTGTTGGCTCCTGTTCATACCCTGGTCGCTTGGACATTTGCCAGTTTTATAGTCATGCATGTTTACTTGACTACCATAGGACACACAGTGACTTCAGGTATTCGAGCCATGATAGACGGATGGGATGAAATAGAAGATGAGTAAGAAAGCCCTTAATGATAGTTTGTTAAATAGAGGAGAAGCAATATGAGTATTCAGTCACCAGGTAAACCCTATATGAACCCTTATGCAGCCGGGATTCTTTTGGGTGTGGTACTCTTTTTAGCTTTTTTAATTACTGGTACAGGTTTGGGTGCTTCGGGTGGATTAAATCGTCTTTTGGTCTTTTTTCAAAATCTGTTTTGGCCAGAACATATAGATCAAGTACCTTATCTTTTGAAAATGGCTGGCGGACAAACCAATCCGCTGGACAATTGGATTGTGTTTCTAACCATAGGAACCATTATGGGCGGTATTGTATCTGGTATGGTGGGTGGAAGAATAAAGTTGGAAACCAATAAAGGGCCACAAATTAATGAGCGTACTCGCTGGGTAATGGCCTTGTTGGGTGGAATATTAATGGGATACGGTGCACGGTTGGCCAGAGGCTGCACTTCCGGCCAGGGTTTGTCAGGTGGTGCAACATTATCTGTGGGCAGTTGGGCGTTTATGTTTGCCGTTTTTGCCGGTGCCTATTTATTGGCTTATTCATTCCGTCGATATTGGAATTAGGAGATTGGTTATGTCAGATTTTCCTTTACCACTTGCAGAGCTTTTTGGTCATTGGGGTTCCTACGTGGTCTATTTGGTTATTGGGTTACTGTTCGGTTATGTATTAGAAAGCGCAGGTTTTGGTAATTCTAAAAAACTGGCCGCACAGTTTTATTTTAAAGATTTGGCCGTTTTTAAGGTGATGTTTACAGCCATTATAGTAGCCATGACGTTGATTTTTCTTGCCACTGCTGTAGGGATTCTTGATTTTAATTTCATTTGGGTGCCACCAACTTACCTGTGGCCAGGTATTTTGGGCGGATTCATTATGGGAATTGGATTTATCATAGGTGGGTTTTGCCCTGGCACTTCTCTGGTTGCAATGGCCACAGCGAAAATAGATGGCTTCTTTTTTGTAGCCGGCGTGCTAATTGGTATCTTTATTTTTGGGGAAAGTGTCAGTAGCTTTGATGTTTTCTTTAACAGTCACAATTATGGACGTTATACATTACCAGAGCTTTTTGATACAAGTTACGGTGTTGTGGTGCTGTCAGTTGTGGTTGCAGCACTTTTGATGTTTTGGGGCGCAGAAAAAATTGAAAGATCACAGAATAAAACCGAACCCTACAATTTCCCTGTCTGGGGAATTCCCTCTGCGAGCGTATTAGTGGTTACTGCTTTGGTTGTGGTCTTTTTGGGGCAACCAACTAATCAGGATAGATGGAACAAAATTGCAGACCAATCGCAGAAAAAGATTGATGAAAGACAAATTCAAATTTCCCCAGCTGAGTTATTACATTTAATGAATGACAGTAAACTAAAACCTGTTTTATTAGATGTGAGAGATGAAGCAGATTACAATCTTTTTCACATTCACGGCTCGAAATTAATGCCTATGGATCTATTGCAGAAAGAGGGTAAGTCTATGCAATATGAATTAGCCAATACAGTATTTGTGATAATCAGCAATGAGGAAAAGCGAGCAACCGAAGCATGGAAAATATTGAAAGCCGAAAGCGTTCAGAACCTTTATCTGTTAGAAGGCGGCATCAATCATTGGCTAGAAAGTTATGCAGATAGTCAGTTTTTACAGGAAAATTTACTTTCAGAGTATGAGGAAGATTGCCTTAAATATGATTTCAAAGCAGCTTTGGGAGACCGTTTTCCTGCAGCTGAGCCAGAATATGATAAAAGCGTCGAGTTTGTGGCAAAAATAAAGCTAGAATTGAAAAGAGCTCCAACAAGTGGGGGCTGTGGATAATTGCTGACATCTATGATAGTTAACCTCAATTAGGGATAAAAGTTGAGGTTAGCCTATTTTGTTTAGTCATAGATTAATGAAAGTATTTTGATTTAAAATATTTATTAAGAAATGATCATTACTATTTGTTTTAAAAAGAAAAACATAAAAAATGAGAACTAGGTTGTTCAAAAAACAATCATTTATCACATTTTAGTCGAAATTTTGTCAGATCGACTTGATCCTGTCAAAGAATAGGAGTAGTTTTACGATCCGTGAAAAAATAATTTTGCGGGAAAACGGAAGATTGAATGGTAATGGTAGGGACTCCTTTTAGATAACAATAATATCTGCCTTATAGGCGAACTGGAGCACCAAATGAAACGTAAACCAGATATATTAGTGGTATTAGCTGCACTACTTGGATTGGGGATGATCTTGTCAAGTTTTAGTGGTGTGAGTGTTGCGGAAACGTCAGCACCTCATCAGGAAATTGTAACCGAGTAATCCCTTATAAAAAAACAGTTTAATTTGTCTGACACATTCTCGTGTCAGGCGAATTGACTTAATCCTTTCTATAACCTTTTCTTTACAAATATCGTTAAAAATCAGAATTGATAGAAATTTTCCGGTGTTATCACGACATCAAGTTTTATGTCGAGTTCATCTATCGGTAATTTGTCATAAATTTGTTCCTGATAGGCTAAACCGACAAGTTTTGGTCTTTTAACATTTTCGATTTGAGAAAGCGTTATATCATAATATCCGGCGCCCATCCCAAGTCGATTCCCGGTATTATCAAAGGCTACTAGGGGCATTAATAATATGTCCAGTTTTGATATGGCAATAGCCTGATTCAAGGGTGTGCTAACTTCGGGTATGCCATATTTATTATTTTCCAGTTGTGATCCAAGCGTGTATGGGAGAAACCAAAGACGATTTGGTTTGTAAGGTTTTAGTCTTGGCAAGAAACAATGCTTCTGATCATCGAGAATTTGTCTGATGATAGGTTGGGTTGCAATTTCACCATCAAATGAGATAAAGCATCCAATATTACTGCATTTTTGATAGATATCCCAATGAGATAAAATAGTTAGTACTTCATGTGATGCTCTTTGACTATGTACAATAGAAAGAGAGTTACGCCAGCGTCGCATTTTGCTTCGGATTTCTTCTTTTTGATTTTTAATTTCTAAAGCTATTTTTTCGGAAGTTGATTTTCTATTACCAGATGAGTTCATATAGGTACCCGCTTTGCCGTCTGTTGGTCTCGCCCATGAACCCGAAGGTTCAGGGGGGAATTCTGCAACCAAATAAGGCTTTCCGATACGCGCCGGACTTGCACACCATTGGCTGACGAGAACTCCCTAAGATAAAATTATCGGCTCAAGGACTACAGCAACATAACGCACAAAGCAGGCTATTCTATGTTAACTCCATTTGGGTCTGTGTGGCTAGGGCAGAATCAATTTCTTTTTGTAAAATTTTAATTCTGTCCGCAATTTTAGTATCACCAGATTCAGACGCCGGCTGGTCGCTCGCTTGTTGCATCAGCTCATAGGCAAGATTCAATGCTGCCATGACTGCAATTCTTTCCGTGCCAACTATCCGCCCTGCAGACTTAATCTCACGCATTCTACGGTCAAGCTCTTTTGCTGCTTTTTCGAGTTGGGCAATTTGATCGGCTGGGCTGGTAACATGATATTCTGCGCCGAGAATTTTTACTGTGACCGGATTAACGTCTGTCATACTAATTTCCTAAAGTTTTAAGACGGCCGATCATGGCTTCAATCTTGGCACTGGCAAGGGAGTTTTTTTCCAAAAGCTGATCTCTGTCGGCTTTTAACTGGTTATTTTCCTGTTGCAATGCCTTGTATCTTTCAAGCAATTTTGAAACACTGTTCTCGAGTTGTGAAATGTTTGAAGTATCCATAGCAACACATTGTTTTTAGAATGTTTTCAATATAGAGCGCATAAGCTCATCGGTCAATGATATAATGCCGCAATTGTTATGTAAATTGCAAAAACACTTAAATAAGGTGAATTTAATGAATTTTGATGATGAAATGAGTTATGAATCTGTCGAAGAATCATTAGCTGAGTCTGGCTGTGAGGTTTCGGCTGCAGAATTGCAGGGCATTTTATGTGGCATTCTGGCTTCTGGCATCATGCATAAAACCGATGATTGGATGGAGGAAGTGTTAGCCATTGCCTCAGATCAGGAAGAACCACCTTCAGATTTAAAAAATCTGGTGGAATTACTTTATGACTGGAGTGAAGCCCGATTAAGTCAACAGGAATCATTGGCGCCTACCCTTTTACCAGACGACAGTTATCCGGTAATTGACCAAATTGAAGCCATTGCGGATTGGAGTCAGGGCTTTTTAATGGGATTTGGTTTGTATTGTACAGAAAAACTGATAGAAAAAGATGACATTCGTGAGGCATTGTCCGATATCTCAGAGATCAGTCAGCTGGCAATAGATGAAGATGAAACAGAAGAAGCGCAGCACGCTCTGTTAACGGTGATCGAACATGTTAAGGTTTCCGTCCAGATTATTCATTGGGAAATGGTTGTACAGGCAAATGTCGAAAATGGGCAATCTGCTATGGAAGGGAACGACACATTGCACTAAAATCGAATTATCATTTTTCAACATTACTACTTAGTAACAGAAAATTATTAATATGGTTAGCAGAGCAGAATTTACCAGACGACGCAGAGCTTTGATGGAAATTATGGGCAGTAATTCAATTGCTATTTTACCGTCTGCCAAAGAAGTTGTAAGAAGTCGAGATACCAATTTCCCCTTTCGCCAGGATAGTGATTTTCATTATCTTTCCGGTTTTCCCGAACCAGATGCCGTATTGGTTTTGGTTCCGGGAAGAGAGCATGGAGAGTATGTCCTTTTTTGCAGGGAAAAAGATCCTGTTAGAGAAACATGGGATGGAAGACGAGAGGGACAGGCTGGAGCCAAGAAAAATTATGGTTGCAATGATGCATTTCCCATTGATGATATTGATGATATTTTGCCGGGTTTGATGGAAGGTCGAGACAGGATCTATTATGAATTTGGTAATCATCCGGATTTTGATAATCAAATTATGGGGTGGATCAATTCGTTACGAGCACAGGTTAAAAATGGTGCTCATCCACCAGGAGAGTTAATTGATCTAAGCCATATTCTCCATGATATGAGGCTGATCAAGAGCCCGAAAGAAATTGAGATTATGTCCAGAAGTGCCGAGATAAGTGCTTTCGCTCACATAGAGGCAATGAAAGCCTGCAAACCAGGCAAAAGTGAAATGCAAATTGAAGCAACTTTAAAGTACCATTTTGCTGATCATGGCGCTCAATATGAAGCCTATCATTCCATCGTAGCTGGCGGTGAAAATGCCTGTATTTTACATTATGTTGAAAACAATATGCCGCTTAATGATGGTGAGCTTTTGCTCATTGATGCGGGCTGTGAGTTTGAAGGTTATGCAGCAGATATCAGTAGAACCTTTCCAATAAATGGAAAGTTTTCTGATGAGCAAAAACATGCTTATGAGTGGGTGTTAAAGGCCAACAAAGAAGCGATTGATCAAGCCGTTCCTGGCAATCCGTGGACTGCACCTCATGATACCGCAGTAAGAATATTAACTCAGGGATTGGTAGATATGGGGATACTTAAAGGCAATCTTGACCAATTGATTGAGGAAGAAGCTTACAAACCCTATTACATGCATAAAACTGGTCATTGGTTGGGGTTGGATGTCCATGATGTAGGTGATTATATTGAAGATGGTGAACCCAGATTGTTAGCTGAAGGAATGGTGCTCACAGTTGAGCCTGGCTTATATTTCTCACCTAAAACCAAAGGTCTGGACAAAAAATGGTGGGGAATAGGTATTAGAATTGAGGACGATGTTTTAATTGCAAAAAAAGGTAATCAGGTTTTAACATCTGCGGTACCAAAAGAAATTGACCAGATAGAAGCCATTATGGCCAATCGGTAACAGGGTAATATAAATAAAATAAGGCGTGAACGGAAATTTAAATGAAGGCTTTTGATGTAATCATAATTGGTGGTGGCATGGTTGGTTCGACAGCCGCCATTTGCCTTGCCAAAATCGGATTGCAAGTTGCGCTTATTGAGAACCATCAACCTCAATCAGTAAAGCGAACAAGCTTCGATCAGAGAGCTGTCGCACTTTCTGTGGCATCAGTTACTATTTATAAAACATTGGGATTGTGGGACTGTTTTGAATCCATCGCCAATCCTATAAAGCGCATTATGGTATCAGACAAGGGTCATTCAGGATTAACCAGACTGGAAGCAGCAAAACATCAACTGGAAGATTTTGGTCAGGTGGTTTCTCTGGATCAGGCTGGCCCAGAATTATGGAAGAAGCTGGATGAATTTGGAGAAATCAAGGTGTTTTGTCCAGCCAGAGTTACACAAGTTAATAATAATGAAAACACCTGTGAAGTTGTTGTCAGTCATGAAAACAAGGAAGCAAGGCTATCTGCAAAACTGGTATTGGCAGCTGATGGTACCTATTCATCAACAGCTGAATCCCTGAACATGGATATAGAAAGAAAACCGTATAATCAAAGTGCGGTTATAGCCAATATCAAACTTTCAGAAAATCATATTGATACGGCCTATGAAAGATTTACTTCAGGTGGTCCTCTGGCACTTTTACCGCTAAAAGATAACTTAATGAGTCTGGTATGGTGTCATCAAAGCGATGACTGCGAGCAGATTATGGCGCTATCAGATAAAGAATTTATAGAAAAATTACAAAAGGCTTTTGGTTATCGCCTCGGCAGAGTTGAAAAAGTCGGCAAGCGATTTAGTTATCCCTTGTCATTGCATCTGGCAAAAAATCCTGTGGCTGGTCGAGTTTTGTTGACAGGAAATGCTGCTCACACACTTCATCCGATTGCAGGTCAAGGGTTAAATTTGTGTTTAAGAGATATTGCTGCGCTTACTGATACTTTAAGAGAATCAATTTTAAAACAGATAGATATTGGAAGTTCAGAGGTATTATCAAATTTTGTTGCTACAAGACAAAAAGATTGGCAGCAAAGCATTTTGGCAACGGATGGTTTAGCCAGATTGTTCAGTCAGCAATGGTTACCTGTCGTATTATTAAGAAATAAACTCATGCACCATGTTAATCGTTTGCCATTTTTTAAAAACAGATTGGTAAAATCTGCAACCGGATATGGCTCCAGAGCTTCAAGACTGGCAAGAGGACTTGATGTCAGTTTTTCCGTTGATTTGGTTAAAACTGGAGAGTAATACTGTGAAAAAAATGGGTGCAGATATAATTGATGCAGATGTAATAATAGTTGGTGGCGGCATGGTTGGCTTGTCAATGGCAGCATCATTGGTTGCAAGTGACTTATCGGTTTTGGTGATAGAAAAAGATGCCATTAAACAGGATCAGCTAAAAAAACAGTTAGCTGATAGTAAAATTGAACCGGAAAATTATTTTACCAGAGTCAGTGCAATATCTCCTGGAAACCAGCGATTTCTGCAAGAATTAGGGTGTTGGCAAAATATTCCTCCATCAAGATTATCAGATTATGAAGCAATGTTTGTTTGGGATGGCGAAGGTTTAGGGAATATAGAATTTCGAGCCGATGAGATAGGTGAAAGGCATCTTGGAAGTATTGTAGAAAACGAAATAATCAGAGCCGCCATTCTAGCTTATCTGGAAAAACAGCCGAATATTCATTTTCTTTGTGAAAGTAGCATTCATGCAATTAACCCTAAAAGTTCAAGCGTTGAAATTGCGTTTGATAATAACAAGAGCATAAAAGCGAGACTTTTGATTGGAGCAGATGGTGCATTGTCCAGAATCCGAAAATTAACTGGCATTGCGCTTTCGCAAAACGCCTATAACCAGATTGCCATGGTGGCAAATGTAAAAACAGAAAAGCCGCATCAATCTACAGCCTGGCAGAAATTTAACACTTCAGGGCCAGTGGCATTTTTACCTATGCCAGATCCAAACGTTTGCTCAATTGTATGGAGTCTGGATGAAAATGAAGTTGAAAAGCTGGATTTAAATGATAACGAAAAGTTTGCTGAAGCATTAAATGCTCATTTTGATCACAAACTCGGCAAGCTAACGCTGATTTCACAAGTTGGTCGTTTCCCATTGATAAAAAGGCATGCCCAGACCTATTTAGCTGAACGATGTGTTTTAATCGGAGATGCAGCCCACACGATTCATCCATTGGCGGGTCAGGGTGTAAACCTCGGCTTTCAGGATGTACAATCCCTTGCTCGCTTATTAACAGGTTTACAAAGCAAAGGTAGAGATATTGGGTTAAAGGCCAACCTGAGATCTTACGAGAGAGAAAGAGCTTCAGAGAACCACATTATGCAAGAAGCCATGTCAGGATTTAAATGGATGTTTGGGCAGAGAGATAAATCAATTATTTCTATCAGAAATTTGGTGATGGGAATGTTAGATCGTACGACCACTGCAAAAGAGATGTTAATCCGTAGAGCAATGGGTCTATAATGAATAAGTCAAAGATGTGTAAGTTAAATAAAAATACAATGTCGGAGTTTTAAGTTGTTAATTAAGTCTGGTCGACAATTCAGAAGCTATGTCATTAGCCTTTTTTTATTGGTGTCAGGATTGATAGCCTTGATTGGTGGTGCAAGTTTGTATCAGGCCACTGAAAATTATTTGTTTTCGAGCCTTAAAAAAGAAAAGCTGAATCAGGTTGAGACTCTTGCATCACTAATTGATGGTGACGATCATAAAAGGATTAAGAACTCCTGGACCTTTAAAAGGTTGGGTGGTGAAAAGCTGCAGTATTTAATGGCGAAGTCATCCGGCTCGAGCGGAAATGGATTAAAAATTTATAGTATCAACTACAACCTGGAAGATGAAAAGTTCAGCTATGCTGTCAGTTCTAATTTTGCTAACAAAGATACTATTCAAATATACATCTATGATTTTGAAATTTTGCTTACCATCGGTAATGAAGGCGCACATAAGTTTATCCAAAACGGTATTGAAGTTGATTCTTTTAATGAGTTTTATAATGGTAAAACAATTAATGTACAACTTAACCATTCAGCTGAAGGTAGCTTTGTGCTTGTGAATGGCCATCCGGTTTTAAATGTTAAAAATCAACAGCAACTGTCAGCCAATTATAAAAATGTTCAATTGAATCAGGATCGGGAAGATGCACAAAGGCTGACGTTGAATTTCGGTAATGAAAAAGTTGCAGTACAGTATCGCTACATATCATCTGGAACAGAGTTTTATCTGACCGGAGCACCCTATATTTCAAACAGTGATTTATACAAAAACCTTTTAGCAGTGATGAAAAATAGCGGTATCAGGCAAAGCGTTGGCAGTATTATTCAGGATCATCATGGTGGTTACGCTGTTTATGCACCTATCTTTGATTCTGCTAACAATAAAATTGGCATGGTTGTTGTCGAAATTCCTGTTGGTCTGATCAACCAGTTTAGTCAGGATATTATTGAATCTATGTTATACAGTTTTTCGTTGCTGATGGTCTTTTTGATGGTGGCGGCAATATATTTTTCAAGAAAGATCACCAGGCCCATGGAAAAGTTAACCGATGCAATTGACAGGTTGATAAAAGATGATTTTAACTTCAAGCTTTCAACCAAGGGTTTTGGTCGGTTTGGATTTTTGGCTAATCAATTTAATCAGATGTTACAACAACTGCAAACCAGTCGTTCAGATTTGATCCAGCTAAACAAGGCTTATAGCCGATTTGTTCCACATCAGTTATTAAGTCAGCTCAGTCACTGTGGTGTTCAGGACATTCAACTGGGAGATAACTGTGAACGGTTAATGACGATTTTATTTTGTGATATTCGCGGGTTCACTACTATTTCAGAATCTATGTCGCCCGCTGAAAATTTCAGATTTATTAATCGTTATTTAAACAAGATTGCGCCAGTAATCAATAAGCATAGCGGTATTATTGATAAATACATGGGTGATGGCATTATGGCATTGTTTCCAACAAACGCTGATGATGCGGTAAAGGCTTCAATAGATATGATTAAAGCATTAAATGAATACAATCAAAAGCTAGTGGAAAATAATTTACCTATAATTGAAGTTGGCATTGGACTTCATTCTGGCAGAACCATGCTTGGAACAGTTGGCACATCATCAAGAATGGATGCAACGGTGGTTTCTGATACTGTCAATGCAGCTTCTCGTATAGAGTCCATGAATAAATCATTTAGTACCAGAATTTTGATTTCAGAAACAACCAAAAAATTGCTCAAGGATTTATCAAAGTATCAAATACGTTATATTGCCTCAACCGAGATCAGAGGAAAGTCACAAGCTGTAACCCTCTACGAAATTTTTGATAATGATGCACCTAGTGTGCAAAAGGAAAAACTAAGAAATCAAACGATGATGATACGTGCCTGGAGTGCCTATAAAAGTGGAAATAAGGAAGGCGCAATCCAGATCTATCAACAACTCATAGAAAAAAGCCCGCTGGATAAATCACTGTTTGCTCTCATTGAAAGATGTCAGAGAGGCAGGCTTTAAGTTAAAATTTATTCAAAGGAATCTTCAGGAAAATAGAGCCTTTTTCACTGGTTTCCGGAAGTTCGCCTGCTCTGATGTTAACTTGTAATGCAGGCAAGATCAGTTTTGGCATAGATAGAGTTTTGTCTCTTTCTTCTCTCATATTTACAAATTCCTTTTCGTTGACATCTTGATTAATGTGAATGTTGTTTGCTTTTTGATCGGCTACCGTTGTTTGCCACTGCATTTCTCTGCCGTTAGGCATATAGTCATGGCACATAAATAGACGCGTATTGTCAGGAAGAGAAAGAATTTTTTGGATGGATTGATAAAGTTGCCTGGCATCACCACCGGGAAAGTCACATCTGGCTGTACCGTAATCAGGCATAAAGAGTGTGTCTCCGACAAAAGCGGCATCGCCAATCAGATAAGTACAACATGAAGGTGTATGCCCTGGGGTGTGTAGTACCTTTATTTCACAATCACCAAGAGGTAAACAATCACCATCGCTAACCAGTCTGTCAAAACATTCTGGCTTTACCGAATTTTCATCCAGTTCAAATATTTCGGCAAAGACTTTTTGTACTTTGGCGATGTTTTCGCCAATTACAATAGAAGCGCCTGTTTTGATGTGTAAACGATGGGCAGCAGTTAAATGATCGGCATGAGCATGGGTTTCCAAAATCCATTTAAGCTTGAGGTTTTTTTGTTTAATGGTGTTAAGCAACTTATCAAGGTGATCCTCTGAAACAGTTCCCGATTCCTGATAAAAATCTAAAACCGGATCAATTACAGCTGCTTGTCGGGTTTTCAAATCATGTATCAGATAGGTCAGTGAAAAAGTCGCGGGATCAAAAAAAGTGTCGATATGGAATTGCATAAATAAGCGGCCAGAAACTAAAAACAATGTACTATATTTTAAGATGCAAAAAGAGAACTGTCCAATCATTGAAAAATGTTTGTAAATATAATGATAAACTTTTTTTGAGATCACTCATTCTTTAAGTAAAATGGTCATAAGCGTTAATGAGCAAATCAGGAATTTTAAATGAAATTTTTACATTCAATGATTAGAACAAATTGTCCGGAAGCATCTATCGATTTTTATACGAAGGGTTTGGGTTTGAAATTGATTCATGAAAAGAAGGTTCCGGAAGGGAAATTTACCCTGTATTTTATTGGAGAGTCAGAGGACTCTGCCATGATTGAGCTCACTCACAATTGGGGGGAAAGAGAATATTCCAACGGTGATCAGTTTGGTCATCTTGCCTTTGCTGTTGATAACATTTACGAAATTTGTCAGCATCTTTCAGATTCGGGTGTCACCATTAATCGTCCGCCAAGAGATGGCAGAATGGCTTTTGTAAAAGATCCCAATGGCATTTCAATAGAATTACTGCAAAAAGGTAGCGCCTTGCCATTACAAGAACCCTGGCAGAGTATGGAAAATATAGGTAGCTGGTAAGCGTTTAACTTATAAAGAAGATATGTTTCAAGAAATTAAAAAGCAAAGATATAATTGTTTAAAGTTTTAGTTGATAGGCGTTATAATCTGCACCAAATTAAATATCACCAAATTAAACAGTGAGAACCTAAATGGGTAAAACAACCGCCTTTTATCAATGTCATCTGGATTCAGGTGCAAAAATAGTCGACTTTAGTGGTTGGGATATGCCATTGCATTACGGATCGCAAATAGACGAACATCATTTTGTCCGACAGGATGCAGGTATGTTTGATGTTTCTCATATGACTATCGTTGAAGTAACAGGTGAGCGAGCAAAAGAATATTTAAGATATTTGCTGGCTAATGATGTCGCCAAATTAACAGAAAAAGGTAAGGCATTATATAGTGGTATGCTCAATGAGTCTGGTGGTGTTATTGATGATTTGATTGTTTATTACATTTCAGATGAATACTATCGTGTAGTAGTGAATGCTTCCACTCGTGATAAGGATCTGGCGTGGATGGTAAAACAGGCAGAAGCTTTTGCTGTTTCTATAAAGGAAAATACCACCAGTGCCATGTTGGCCATTCAGGGGCCAAATGCTATTGAAAAAACGTCTAAAGCCCTGACCGAGGCTCAAAACAAGGCTATTGAAGGGCTTGGCGTTTTTTGTGCCGTTGATACTGATCAGTTTTTTATTGCCAGAACTGGCTATACTGGCGAAGATGGTTATGAAATTATTTTGCCTCAGGAAAAAGCAGATGAGTTTTGGAAAGCCCTGATAGATGCTGGAGTTAAACCTTGTGGATTGGGCGCCAGAGATACCTTGCGATTAGAAGCTGGCATGAATTTATATGGCCATGAAATGGATGAAACCATATCACCATTGCAGGCAAACATGGCATGGACTATTACCTGGCAACCAGAAGATAGAGATTTTATAGGCAAGCAGGTGCTAGTGAAGGAAAAAGAAGAAGGCGTAAAGAATAAATTGGTTGGTCTGGTTTTGCAGGATAAAGGCGTGATCAGAGCCGACATGAAAGTGATTGTTGAAGGTATTGGTGAAGGCATTACCACCAGCGGGACAATGTCGCCAACTTTGAAACAATCTATCGGTTTAGCCAGAGTTCCAAAAGAAACTGGCGATGAAGTGTTGTTGGAAATAAGAAATAAGCAGTTGCTAGCTAAAGTGGTCAAACCTTGCTTTGTTCGCAAAGGACAGGCTTTGGTGTAAAATTAAGCAGTTTGTATTAAACATATTTAATAAAAGGTAAACCCTATGAGTAACATACCAAATGATTTGAAATATACCAGCTCACACGAGTGGGTTCGTGTTGAAAGTGATGGAACAGTTACTGTTGGTATCACTGATCATGCTCAGGAGCTGCTGGGCGATGTGGTATACGTTGAGTTACCAGATCTGGAAAGTGAGGTAGCTGCAGATGATGAAGTGGCTGTTGTGGAATCTGTTAAGGCAGCTTCTGATATTTATGCACCAATTTCCGGTACTATTATTGAGGTGAATGATGCATTGGAAGATGCGCCAGAAACAATCAATAATTCTGCTTTTGATGATGGATGGATATTTAAAATGCAACCGGAAGAATTATCAGAGCTGGATAATTTGATGGATGCAGAGTCCTATCTTTCAGAAATTGAAGAATAGACAGCTATTTTCGAAGCAGGATAAATTTAGGCCCCGACACCTGGTTGGGGTTTTTCGGTTTTTACAAGGCCATTTGGTTCTTAAATGGTGGCAGATAAAGAGATGTATATGAAGACAATTGAGCAATTGGCAAATCATCAGGAATTCGTTTTGCGTCATGTAGGATCTGGTCAGGAAGATTGTAATAAGATGCTTGATTATTTGGGAGTTGATTCAATTGATCAGTTAATTGAACAAACTGTTCCGGGAAAAATTCGTACCGAAGCCCTTGAGTCTTTACCAAATGCCCGTAGCGAGCAGCAGGCACTATCTGATCTTGCTGAATATGCAGCTTTAAACAAGGTTTATCGTTCCTTTATAGGTTGTGGCTATTATTCCACAAAAACCCCAACTGTAATTTTAAGAAATGTGTTGGAAAATCCTGGTTGGTACACAGCATATACACCTTATCAGCCAGAAATTGCTCAAGGTCGTCTTCAAGCAATTTTGGCTTATCAGCAGTTAACGATAGATTTGACCGGAATGGAATTAGCCAGCGCTTCATTACTGGACGAAGCAACAGCAGCGGCTGAAGCCATGGCGATGGCGCATCGTTGCACTAAAAACAAAAAATCCAACCAGTTTTTTGTCGATAGAAATGCTTTTCCACAAACGATAGATGTACTTAAAACCAGAGCAGAGTTTTACGGGTTTGAGTTGATCGTTGACGATCTTGAAAAAGCAGCAGGTCAAGATGTATTTGGTGCTTTTATTCAATATACCAACAAAAAAGGTGAAGTTACTGACATTGAACCTGTCATAGAAGCTTTACATCAGTCAAAAGCAATTGTTGCGGTTGGTGCAGATCTCATGAGTTTGTTGATGTTGAAAGCGCCTGGTGAAATGGGCGCGGATATTGTTCTTGGTTCGTCTCAACGTTTTGGTGTGCCAGTCGGTTTCGGTGGACCACATGCAGCATTCTTTGCTACCAGAGAACAGTACAAGCGATCGATTCCAGGCAGAATTATTGGTGTTTCGGTAGATTCCAGAGGCAATACCGCATTTCGTATGGCCATGCAAACTAGAGAGCAACACATCAGACGGGAAAAAGCCACATCCAACATTTGTACCGCTCAGGTCTTATTAGCCAATATTGCAGCATTTTATGCCATCTATCATGGGCCGGAAGGTTTAAAAAATATCGCTGAGCGAATTAATCGTTTAACAGCAATTCTTAATGGGGCTTTGATTGAAGCTGGCATTAAAGTTGAGAACCAGACGTTTTTTGATACATTAACATTGGACTGTAGTGATCAAAGGGATGATATCATCGCACGAGCAGCAAATAAAAAAATCAATTTAAGAATTGATTGTAACAGTCATTTAGGTTTAAGCATTGATGAGTCTACGGAACTTTGCGACATTCAGGCCTTGTTTGAAGTTATCACAGGTGAAGAGCGTAAAATAGATATCGAAGCTCTGGACAAGCAGGTATCCGCCACAGATATCATACCTGACAGTTTAAAAAGAAATACAGAATATTTACAACATCCAATCTTTAATAGTTATCACAGCGAAACAGAAATGCTGCGTTTTTTGAAACGACTTGAGAACAAGGATTACTCATTAACTCATGGAATGATAGCTTTGGGAAGTTGTACCATGAAGTTGAATGCCACTTCGGAAATGATACCGATTTCCTGGAAAGCCTTTGCCGATATCCATCCTTTTGCACCTGAAGCTCAGACAAAAGGTTATGAAAGGATGATTGCTGAACTGGAAGATTGGCTGGCAAAAATCACAGGTTATGATGCTGTGAGCATGCAACCTAACTCAGGCGCTCAAGGAGAATATGCAGGTTTATTGGCAATTATTAAATACCACCAAAGTCGTGGTGAAGGACACAGAAATATTTGTCTGATACCAAGTTCTGCCCATGGTACCAATCCGGCCAGTGCACAAATGGCCAATTTGAAAGTTGTGATCGTCAAGTGTGATGATCAAGGTAACGTTGATATGGCGGATCTTGAAGCCAAGGCAGAGCAAGCCGGCGAAAATCTATCCTGCATCATGATTACTTATCCGTCTACCCACGGTGTTTATGAAGAAAGTATCATGGATATTTGCAATTTGATCCATCAACATGGCGGTCAGGTTTATCTGGATGGTGCCAACATGAATGCTCAGGTTGGTTTAACGTCACCAGGTTTTGTGGGTGCTGATGTTTCCCATCTAAACCTACATAAAACCTTTGCTATTCCCCATGGTGGTGGTGGCCCAGGTGTTGGTCCAATTGGCGTTAAAGCACACTTAAAACCCTTCTTGCCAGGCCATTGCATCAGAGCCATTAATGGTTCTGATAACAATATTGGTGCTGTTTCCGCTGCACCTTATGGTAGTGGTTCAATTTTACCTATTTCGTGGATGTACATTGCCATGTTAGGTAAAGAGGGCTTGTTGTACTCAACGCAAATGGCACTGTTAAACGCTAATTATTTGAGCAAAAAACTGGGAGAGCATTACCCGATTTTATATACCGGAAGAAATGATCGAATCGCCCATGAATGTATTGTTGATCTACGACCTATCAAAGCAGAAACTGGTATCACTGAAGTAGATATTGCTAAACGATTGATGGATTATGGTTTTCATGCCCCAACCATGTCTTTTCCGGTAGCGGGAACTTTGATGATTGAGCCAACTGAAAGTGAGTCATTAGTTGAAATTGACCGATTTGTTGAAGCCATGGTTTCAATTAAAAAAGAAATTGATATGGTTGCTGATGGCGCGTTTTCAGCTGAAGATAACCCGTTGGTCAATGCACCACACACCCAGGCGGATCTATTTGATTGGGATCGTGCTTATTCCATTCAGGTAGGCGCTTTTCCAGCAGAGGGGCAAATCGATTATAAATTCTGGCCAGCGGTTAACCGAATAGATGATGTTTATGGTGACAGAAATCTGTTTTGTGCCTGTCCGGCGATTGAGAGTTATGAGTAAAACAGGGAATTATCATATATCGATATAAAGAAAAGGCTATGTAAAAATACATAGCCTTTTTAGATTTGACCTAACTTATAAACGGCTAATGAGAATGCCCACCTGAACCATGCGAATGTTCGGTTTTTTGTTGAGCAACCTTTTTACCAGCAAGTCCCTGATATAACTGACGTGTCATTCGTTCAGTAGTAATAAAACGCCAGTTCCACTTGTCATGATATTTTGCCAGCGGATTTAATTTAACCACTTCCTCTTCAGATTTACCCTGATCAATCAGGGCTTTAACCAAATCCCGAGCATCTTCCAGCATAGCAATAGAGTTTACTAAATCAGCTTTGCTAGCCAATTCACCATGACCAGGAATGATTTTGGTTTGATCATTTGCCAAAGCCAACATTTGTTTCTGCGCAGCGATATATCCTTCTACACTGCCACCGCTGGCAATGTCGATATATGGGAACATTTTGTTAAACATGGTATCGCCCGTGTGAATGACGTTTAAATCTGTAAAATGAATAACTGCATCACCATCCGTATGAGCATTGGCAACATGAAAAACATGAGCCTTGTGACCATTTAAATGAAAGTTCATTGATTGAGAAAAAGTAATGACTGGCAAAATGGCTTTTGGAGCAGCTTTTTTATTTTCGCCAGAACCGATACCTTTGTTGATTAAATGCTCACGAAGGTTTTCGTGGGCAACAATGTAGGTACCATTTTTAGCAAGCGATTCATTATTACCAATATGGTCGCCATGAACATGGGTATTAATTAAAAAATCAATCGGTTGTTTGGTAATATCTTTGATAGCCTTATTCATCTTATCCAAAAAAGGCGGCATGGAATCATCAATTAACACCACACCATCATCACCAATGGAGAGGCCAAGATTACCACCTGTAAATCCGTTAACACCCATCAGCATATACAACCCTGATGCGACTTTTTGAGTGGCAA
>JAOUOC010000077.1 GCA_029880585.1 Gammaproteobacteria bacterium | reverse complement strand
CTCACCGCCAAATAAACAAAGCCCCTTTTTAGGGGCTTTTTTATTTGTGATGAAAGAGGTCTTGATGAGAACACTAGATCAGGGTTCGACAAAATTGTCTGGAACAATTTTGAATGCCGGAAGAATGACGGGAGCCCCAAAGGGGCGAGGCTCAGGAAGAGCCGAGTAATCCCTCTCTCTATTCTCTGTCAATCCCTTTTTGCTAAATTAAATATTGATAAAATAAATTCATTGTGAAATTTAAATTGTTCATGTAGTCTTTTTGGGTAAGAAGGTTTTATGGAATAACAAATATGTTTAGTCAAACAATAAAAAATACTTCTCTGCTCTTAATTATATTTGCTAGTTTAATAACGACTACCTCAGCCCAAAATTCACCTAAGAACAATGAATATCTAAAATCATTACATGAACATGAATCAAGTGGAGGTTCACTTTATTGTAAAAATGAATCAGGTGGTACGCGACAGAATTTCAACAGTTGCGAATCTTTTCAATCATTATTGAACAAAGGCTGTTTTGACTATTCAACTGCAGGTATAAAAATGAAAGCTGGATATTCAAAGTTGTGTGAAGATTTAAAAGTACTGAATACAGCTAATCCAGTTTCAACCATCTTTTTTAATTTTAATTTTGATTATTGGTGGAAAGATTTACCAGCTGAGATAATTCCAATGTCTGGAGGAGTATATTCAGATGACTCCTGGGAGATTGCAAAAATTCAAAGGGAACAACTGGTAAAGGGTAAAACACTAGGCGAAATCACTTTCGAAAAAGTGTATGTAACCAAAGATGCTTTTGAAGCAATAATTTCTGTTAACGAAGATGATTGTGGTGGAATTAGAGATTATTTTAAATTTTCAATTAACTATATTGCTGATTTTAACAATGATGAAATAGCTGATCTTTTAATTACAGGAGTTAGGTTGAATCAATCTGATTCCTGTGGTTTAGGTTCAGGTAATAGTCTTGGCTCCAGTTTTTCAGTACTTGTTCAAAAGAAAAGCGAAGAATCAAAAGTCGAAGTTATTAATCAAAAATGAGATATTCATGAAAAAAACAATAGCAGCACTACGCTTAATTTTTTGCACCTACTATATCACTGTTGGTTTCCTTGTTTTGCTGATGGTAATGGGATTTATTGACAAACCAGAACTCAATCTTAACCCGCAAAGTACTGCATTATTGGAGGCATTTCATCAATCAGGTTTTATCTTCCCACTTTTGGGAATGGCGTATAGTTCTTCAGGAATCATGATTCTATTTAGACGAACCAGACCTCTTGGTGTTGTGATACTGGCGCCTTTGGTTTTGGCAATCATGTTGAATCATATCATTTTGGATGGTAATCCGATTTGGGGAATTAGTCACGCTGCTTTACTGTTTCTATTTGCATGGCAGGTGAGGGATGCTTTTGTACCATTGTGGAATTATAGTACTGAAGAAAAATAGCTTTCTATTTATCAGGTTTTCTGTGTTAAAGTTGAAAAAACAATTAAATATTACAACACATGAAAATAGCAGTTCTTGGTAGTGGTATTATAGGTACAACAACAGCTTATAAACTAGTTGAAGCTGGTCTGGAAGTTGTGTTGATTGATAAAACCCCTGAACCAGCAAACGGCTGTTCTTTCGCTAACGGCGGTCAATTATCCTTTGGTTACTGGTCTCCATTTGCCAGTTGGCATCTTTTTTCCCTGTTACCATTAGCCTTAATTCGTAAAGATTACCCTGTTAACCTGAAGCTTTTTCCAGGTAAAAACTTTTTTCGATGGGGAATGAATTACACTGCTGCTTGCTTTTCAGGTTATAGACAAGAATCTCAACAATCCATGTTGAAACTGGGTGAGTATGCCAGAAAATGTATGCATGAGATGGTTGAATCTAATCCTTTTCAATTTAACTATAAATGTCCTGTCGACAAATATTATCTTTATGGCAATCAATTTGAACTTGAAAGTGATTTTTCAGCAGCCAGTAATGTGGTTCCTGTTGAAAAAGTGTCCGTGGAAGGAGTAGGGAAGGCGCACTCATTTATTGATTTATCTCGATTGTCTGGTGGTTTCATTCGACATGAAGAAGGAATTGGAAATTGTCATGATTTTACCGTTGGGCTATTTGAAAAGCTTAAATCCATGAAGAGCTTTAGTTATCATTCAGGTGAAAAGGTTACCGGATTTGGTGTCAAAAATAACAGGGTAAATTTTGTTAAAACTGAAGCAGGTGAAATAGAAGTTGATTCTGTGGTAGTTGCTTTAGGTATTGATTCCTACGAATTGATGAAAGCAATTGGTATTAGATTGCCCATATTTCCACTGAAAGGCTATAGCGTCACCCTTGATGTCAATCCTGATTATCCTGAAATTCCGGTAACTGATTCCGATCACAAGATAGTATTTACCCGTTTGGGTAACCAATTACGAATTGCCGGGTTTTTAGACTTTGATGGTTGGGATACAAAGATTAAGGAAGAACGAATTAAATATATGATTGATTACGCAAGGCTGTTGATGCCAGAAGCAGCTGATTACGATAACATCAAACAGAAGTGGTGCGGGTTACGTCCTGCTTCAGCTGACGGATTACCAATCGTCAGTAAAGCAAAATATGACAATTTGTACGTTAATACGGGACACGGTATGTTGGGTTGGACTTATTCATTGGCTACAGCGGAATTAGCCAGAGATTTGGTTTTAGAAAAATATAACCCGGATTTTGATATAAATACTTTATCGTTATCTCGATTCAGGTTTTAGCGGCTTAAAACTATTTGGCTGATTTTAAATTTAAATTTTTTTACAAATCACGGTTGGCTTTTTAGTATAAAAGAATTAGAATGCCGCTCCACTATGGTGACTCTATTGGTTCTCTCGCAACGATACATTGTGAACCCCGCCAGGCCCGGAAGGGAGCAACGGTAATAATTGACTCGTGTGCCGAGATGTGGCTGATAGAGTTGCCACCATTTCTTCTTCATTCTTATTCTTTCAAACCATAAAAATAACTTTCTGTCGTGATCTTGTGCGCGCTTCAAGATATAATCACAGGTTCTGTTTACAAGAGTAATTTAAAATGAGTTATCAGGTACTGGCAAGAAAGTGGCGACCCTCCAATTTTGAAGAGTTGGTTGGTCAAAAGCAGACAGCTCAAGCGCTTATCAATGCGCTTGAAAACGATCGTTTGCATCATGCCTATCTGTTTACCGGTACTCGTGGCGTCGGAAAAACCACCATTGCCCGAATTCTTGCCAAATGTCTTAATTGCGAAAACGGTATTACAGCCAAACCGTGTGGCCAATGTAGTAGTTGTACCGAAATAGCCCACGGTAACTTTGTTGATTTATTGGAAATAGATGCTGCATCAAAGACAAAAGTAGAAGATACCCGAGAATTGCTGGATAACGTGCAATATCGTCCCACCAGAGGCCGTTACAAGGTTTATCTGATTGACGAGGTTCACATGCTCAGTGGTCATAGTTTTAATGCCTTGCTCAAAACGCTGGAAGAACCACCGCCTCATGTTGTTTTTCTTTTGGCTACAACCGATCCGCAAAAATTACCTGTCACTGTTTTATCTCGCTGCTTGCAATTCCATCTTAGACGAATGGAAGAAAACGAAATTGACAGCCATTTGAAATTGATTTTAAAAGATGAATCTATCACTTTTGAAGAAGCTGCATTGGAAATCATATCCAAAGCTGCAGATGGTAGTATGAGAGACGCATTAAGCTTGCTGGATCAGGCAATTGCGTTTTGCAATCAGGATATCAAAGCAGATCAGGTCGCTGAAATGCTTGGCGCGATTGACAAGAAATACGTCTATCAGTTGTTCGAAGCATTGATTTCCAGCGATGTTGAACTATTGATGGAAAAAATAAGGCATATTGCCGAATACACACCAGATTACAATGAATTATTAATTGAGTGGCTTTCCCTGCTGCATGAAATAGCAGTCTATCAGGCGACTCAAAGCAGTGATGATAAGATGATTGTGTCTCTTGCTGGTCAAATTACACCAGCTGATTTGCAGCTATTTTACCAATTGTCACTACAAGCCAGAAAAGATCTGCCTTATGCTCCATACCCGCGACAAGGTTTTGAAATGGCGATGCTTCGTATAATGACTTTTAAACCTGCTGGTCAAGGGAACTCTTCGAATACTTCAAATTCTTCAGGCTCTCAGTCAAATGAAAAGGCTGAACAATCACAGCAGACAAAAAAAAAATCTGAAGCCGCTATAAGTACCAGCCATCAGACAGAAAGTAAACCAGTAGAATTAAAAGATCAAAATATAAAAGTGGAATCCTATCCATCATCTGATGTATCAAATTCAAATGAAACAATAGCCGAGCCGGCAATTAATACCATTCAGTCGGAAACCATCATTCCTTTGACCCAACTTGATTCTTCAAATTGGCATGATATAACCGCACAGCTTGATATTCAGGGCAATGGATTGCAAGTTTTACTGAACTCCAATGCAAGTTTTAAGGACAATAAACTAACCATTGTGCATAGTGATATGGTCTCGGCATTGATTACAGACAGTGCGGTTGACTTAATAAAGGAAAATTTACAAAGCTACTTTAATGAAGAAAAATTAACAATAAATTTGCAATCAGCAACAGATTTGGATGAAACACCTTTACAAATAAAGAAAAGAATTCAACAGGCAGAAATTGATCAGGCTGAAGCAAAATTGCTGGAAAATGATCAAATTCAATATATGCTGGATCAATTGGAAGCTAAAATTGAGACTGGCACCATCAAACCTAACTAGTTTTTATTTAAGAGGTAAATATGAAAGGTTTAGGCGGCTTGATGAAACAAGCTCAGGAAATGCAGGAAAAAATGCAAAAGGCGCAGGAAGATATCGCCAATATGGAAGTTGTTGGTCAGACCGGATCCGGAATGGTCAAGGTGACTATGACGGGTAGACATGATGTTAAAAAGGTCGAAATTAGCGATGAAGTTTTGCAGGAAGATAAGGAAATTCTGGAAGATCTGATAGCTGCTGCGGTCAATGATGCGGTTAGAAAAGTGGAAGATGAAACGCAATCCAAAATGGGATCTTTAACTGGTGGCATTCAATTACCACCGGGCTTTAAAATGCCATTTTAATTTTTAGTACCAGTCTATTTTCGGGATCAATTAATGACTAAACCTTTGCTGGAACAATTAATAGAAGCGCTTCAATGCCTACCTTCTGTTGGTAAAAAGTCAGCGCAAAGAATGGCTTATCAGTTACTCAATGGCAGACGTAGCAAAGGTGTCCTTTTGTCTGATGTTTTAAAACAGGCAATGGAAAAAATTGGTCTTTGCCAAAAGTGTCGTGATTATACCGAAAATGAAGTGTGTTCGATTTGCAGTAATCCGCAAAGAGATAAACAACTGATTTGTGTGGTTGAATCTCCTTCAGATATATATGCCATTGAATCTACTGCAAGCTATAGCGGTAATTATTTTGTATTGCAAGGTGCATTATCTCCTTTGGATGGTATTGGGCCTGATGAAATAGGATTGCCTGTATTAGCCGGAATTGTCAAACAGGATGCTGTCAGTGAAATTATTATTGCAACTTCAGCTACGGTGGAAGGAGAGGCGACAGCGCATTATATCAAGTCACTGGTTCATCAAATCAATAATGAAATTATCGTAAGTCGATTAGCGCAAGGTGTCCCGTTAGGAGGCGAACTGGAATATCTGGATGCATCAACCTTGTCTTTGTCTTTGGCTAACAGACAAACCATTTAATTTATAAATAAGTCGATTCGAGTCTTAATAATTAAAAGGGTCGAAAATTATAAGATAATCTGGCTTTATACGGTCAGTTCACCACGCAAGCTGGTTTGCATCAGTTGTTTCATTTCATCAATTTTCAGGTCACAGCTTAATAAATAACTGAGTTTTGTCATGGTGGCTTCAGGAGTCATGTCAAAACCATTTATAACGCCAATATTGAGAAGAGCTTTACCAGTCGCGTAACCATTCATATCAACGATACCTTTATTGCATTGCGTGCAATTGACAATTATTACACCCTTGTTCGAAGCTTGTTCCAATAATTTTAGCATTTCTTTATCTTCACTCGGTGCATTGCCCATGCCGTATGTCATTAAAACCAATCCTTGTATGTCTGACTCAAATATAGATTTAAGAATATGACTTGGAAAACCAGGAAATAAAGAGAGAACAACAACTTTTGGTGGTGCAATATGTCGAACACGAAGCATTTTTTCAGGATCTTTTAACAGGAGATCGTATTTAACATCTATTTTGGTTCCAACTTCTACCAACGCAGGAAAATTTGGAGATTGGTAGGCATAAAATCCCGTTGCATCCAGCTTTCTTGCACGATTGCCGCGATAAAGTCGATTATGAAAAAATAATCCCACTTCGGGAATGTTATAATTAGCTGCAAGCACTAAAGATGTTACAAGGTTATCTTTACCATCACTACGCATCTCAGACCAGGGAATTTGTGAACCTGTGACTATAACCGGTTTTGACAAATCTTCAAACATAAAAGAAAGAGCAGAAGCAGTATAGGCCATAGTATCCGTTCCATGTAAAACAATAAATCCATCAAAATCATTAAACTTGGATTCAATATCTTGGGAAATATGATACCAGTCCTGTGGTGTAATATCAGCAGAATCAATCAAATGCTCATATTCGTGTAATTCAAATTCTGGCATCTCAGAATGATAGAGTTCAGGATATGATTCAATCTGCCTGGTAAAATAACCGCGTTCAGTGACAAAGCCATTACTGCTTGGCTTCATACCAATGGTGCCACCAGTGTATGCGATATAGACTTTCTTTTTACCCACTTTTGAGCCTGCCTTAGAAACTTTATGTAATAAGATTAATTTACAGAGTGTATGAAAACAAAAAAAAAGCAGTAAATCTACTGCTTTTTTAATGGTTGGATGAGATATTGCTTATCTCGGTCGTTAATTAATAAGTAACTTCGCATAAACAATTAGAATAAATATGATTAGGATCGTTCCACATATTTAAAGTTTTAAGCGATTGTGTTACATCATTTAACGCCTTGTCAGCCAATGAAGGTTTTCTGTCAGCACTGCTTTTAAGCGTTTCAGTAACTTCTGAAGTATTTAGCAAGTCTCGCAAAAATAACTCTTTTTCCGATAATTCACGCTTTACATTCCAGATATCATATTTGTCTTCTTCAAATTCTGCCAATGCTGCTGCAGATTTAATAGCATCATTTAACGACCCCAAATTATCAACCAAGCCTAATTTATGACCTTGCGAGCCAGACCAAACACGACCTTGAGCAATTTCATTAACTTGTTCAGTCGTCATGTTCCTTCCCTTGGCAACCAATTCGAGGAATTTTTGATAACCGGAATCAATTTCTGTTTGAATGATTTCAGCAACATCAGCACTGATGGGCATACCAACATCAACCGGATTTGCATAAGGCGTTGTGCCAACACCATCTCTGTGAATGCCATATTTGTTCATCAGTTTATCGAAAGTAGGGATCATGCCAAAAATTCCAATTGAACCGGTAATGGTTGAAGGTTTGGCCCAGATTTCATCAGCTGTTGCAGAGATCCAGTAACCACCCGATGCTGCGACATCGCCCATTGAGACGACCACTTTAATGCCATCTTCTTGAGCCTTAACCAGCTCTTTTCTGATGACTTCAGAAGCAAAGGCACTGCCACCACCACTATCAACTCGCAATACGATTGCGCCAACGGTTTCATCGAGTCTGGCTCTGCGGATCAAACGAGAAACAGTATCACCACCTATATTGCCTTCCTTATGTTCTCCGTCAAGTATGTTGCCTTTGGCAGTTACAACGGCAACTTTATTGCTATAGGGGTCAAGATAATCATAATTTGATTTTTTAACTCTAAGATAATTGGCATGATTGATCTGTTTGAAAGATTTGTTATCTTCATCAGCACCTACCAAATCCATCATATATTCACGGAATTCAATTCTGGACATTAATTTATCGACCAGACCATAATCAACAGCCAGTTTGGCGGAATCACCCTTGTAACTGATGAGATTATCTTTAAAGTTATCAATATATTCATTGATTTTGCTGTTTTCTATTTGCAGATTGTCAGATAAATCCTGCTTAAAATCATCCCACAATTCACCTAACCATAGCAGGTTAGCTTCCCTGGCTGCTTCAGACATATCATCTCTGATAAAAGGTTCAATAGCTGACTTGTATTTGCCTACCTTGAAAACGTTCACAGTTACATCAAATTTATCAAGAAAAGATTTGTAGTAGGTTCTGTATCTCGCCATACCCAGAAGAAATACGCCACCATCAGTATTCATGTAAACTTCATCGGCCACAGATGCCAGATAAAATTGAGCTTGAGAGTAGTTGTCATCATACACAATAACTTTCTTGCCACTTTCTTTAAAATCCTTAATAGCAGCTGTTAAATCCTGCAACTTGGTTACACCTGCGCCCCATAAACCTTTGGTAGAGATAACTAATACAGTAATTTTGTTATCATCTTTGGCATATTTGATGGCATCAATCAGATCGTAGAGTAAGGTTTCAGGTGCATCCTGACTGTCAGATGCTTCCTTTATTGCCTGATCAATTGGGTCAATATAGGTTAGTTGTTCAACAATGTAGCCATGTGGGGCTAAAACAAGAGCAGAATGTTTTTCAATTTTTGGAATATCCGGTGAGCTGGTGATGGCTGAAAAGAGCATAATCAACAGCAAAAAGAATAAAAAATTAAGAAAGATTCTGCGGGTCAGATCCAGGCCATGCCATAGATTTTTAAAAAACTTTGTCATTTTAATTCCTTCTATTGGTTTATAAACAATTTGATACAATAGCTTGAACGCATTTTAATCAATTGTATGAAAATTAGTTAGCGGTAAATATTATAAATTGTTAAATAAAGTTAACAAGAGTTCTAACCAATAGTTATATAGTAAAAGCCAAAACAAATTATAATTTTCATTGCCTTCATTATCTGATATAAAAGAACCTATATTTAGTTATCGTCAAAATTCTTGCAGGAAACCAAATGTCACACTATCCAGCACTGTTTAATCCAATCAAAATCCACAATCATAAGCTAAAAAATCGAGCTGTCATGGGATCCATGCATACAGGTCTTGAGGAAATGCGTGGCGGATTTAAAAAAATGGCTCAATATTACAAGGAAAGAGCCGCTGGTGGAGTAGGGCTTATTGTAACAGGCGGGATAGCACCCAATTTTGCAGGACGTGTATCTTTGATTGCCAGCCAATTAAGTTTCTGGTGGCAAGTAAGAAATCATAAAAAAGTGACTGATGCAGTGCATTCAGTTGGTGGTAAAATTGCCATGCAAATATTGCATACCGGTCGTTATGCCTACCATCCATTTTCAGTTTCCGCTTCTGCCATTAAAGCGCCCATCAATCCGTTTAAACCGAAAGCCTTGAGTGAAAGAGGCATCCAAAAGACCATTAATGACTTTGTAAACTGTGCGGTCAAAGCTCAAAAAGCGGGTTACGATGGTGTCGAAATTATGGGATCGGAAGGTTATCTCATCAATCAGTTTATTGTTAGTAAAACCAATAAGCGAACCGATCGTTGGGGCGGCAGTTTTGAGAATCGTATCAGATTGCCCCTGGAAATCGTTAAACAGGTTAGAGAGGCAACTGGCGAAAACTTTATCATTATTTATCGTTTATCCATGCTGGATTTGGTTAATGAAGGTAGTAGCTGGGATGAAGTGGTTGAATTAGGCCAAAAAATAGAACAGGCAGGTGCTTCTATCATCAATACTGGAATTGGCTGGCATGAAGCGAGAGTTCCTACCATTGCTACATCAGTGCCCAGAGCCAATTTCACTTGGGTGACCGAAAAAATCAAACCCCATATCAACATCCCACTGATTTCTACCAATCGTGTTAATACGCCAGAAGTGGCTAATCAGGTGATAGAAAGCGGTCAAAGTGATATGGTATCGATGGCAAGACCATTTTTGGCCGATGCAGAATTTATGAATAAGGCAAAGGCTGGTCATGCAGAACAAATTAACACCTGTATTGCCTGTAATCAGGCTTGTCTTGAC
>JAOUOC010000076.1 GCA_029880585.1 Gammaproteobacteria bacterium | reverse complement strand
GACAGAACGCCCGATAATCCCCTCTTCCGACAAATTGGTATCAAAGACACGATTATTACCGTATTTTTCATGTAAGCCTAATGTTGCAGCATGAACGCCACCTTTCGGTCCCACATCCTCACCAAATACCAAAACCTTTGGATTGATTTGCATTTCATAATCAAGGGTTTGACGAATAGCAGTTAACATATTTAAACGTGCGCCTTGTGGATTTGCAGTTGTTGTCGTCGCAGGGAATTTATATCCTTCCGCATATAACCCTCCTCTCAACTGTATTTCAGGCTCGCCATAAGCATCTTTTTCAGCGTATACGTACCGTTTAACTTTATTAGTATCGGGCTCAGAACGTGCCATTGCCTTCTCAACAGCCGCTTTTACATCATCATAAGCATTTTGCTCGATAGACTGCCATTCTTTATCATCAATAATATTGTTTTCAGCAAGATAGCTCTTTAGTTTTGGCAATGGATCATTGGCCTGTTCTTCAGCAATCATTTCGACAGGTTTATAAGTCTGGGTATCCTGAAAAGTGTGCCCGCATAATCTGGGAACTTTAAGTCGCAATAAACATGTACCTTGACCAGAGCGTGTATATTCAATCGCTTCCTTGATTAACTTAGGCGCTTCAACAGGACAGGTACCATCGCCATCAATAATTTTAAGATTTTTATAGGCTGCCAGATTAGCAACTTGATCACCACCAGGCGTTTGTACTTCCTGTGGAACAGAGATTCCATAACCGTTATCTTCAATATAAAATAAATGAGGCAGATTATTTGTTGTCGAAATGTTTAAAGCAGCCCAAAATCCGCTAGTGGACATGGATGCATCACCACCCATAGAAATACCAATTGCACCTTTGTAAGAATCATCTTTAAGTTCATCTCTATGATAAACAATCGATTGAGCCCAACCTGAAATTGGTGAATATTGTGAACCAACTCCACCACACATTGGAAATAACATAGCGCCGTTTCTATCAACATTAGGATAATTACACACCACGCCAATATCTCTGCCATCACTGTAACCGCCAGACTTTGCCATAGGAGATGCTACTGCATCAACGATATCGAGCCCAAGTGAAAGCACAAATGGACGTGAGCGATAATAGCCTGTTGCGCCATCGTGTGGATGCGTTAAAAGTGAGCCGATCAGAATTTGCGCCAAATCATGGCCGCGTGCGGAAAATTGATTAAATACCAGTTTAGCCGGCACCAGTTCCTGTTCTTCAATATCATCCATGGCTCTGGATAAGAGTAACCAATGGACAATTTCTTTCCAATTAAAGTCAGTGTCCGATGAGGATTCTTTAGATATGTTTGAAATTTTGTCTGCTTGAGCAGTCATCGCTATAACCTTTCTATAAAATTTGAATGTTAAAGATTATTACTTATCATTAACGAAATTATAGCCCTAACAAGTTTCTCCTTCAAGAATTTAGTTGCAGGTTCAAGGATTGTTTATTTTTGATTCTAACTCATCCCACGATTGATAATCCTCTGACAATTGATATTGAAGCGTTTCCAGCTGTTTGATAACCTGATTAGCCTTTTCCTGATCTTTATAAAAATCAGGTTCTGACATTTGCTGTTCGATTTCAGCTACTTCAGCTTCCATTTTTTCAATCTTTTTAGGAAGCTCTTCCAGTAATGTTTTTTCCTTGAAGGATAATTTAACCGCTTTATGCTTTTTTGTGGTTTTGTTTTTTGAACTTGTTGTCTCCTTTTTAACTCTGGGCATAGCTTGATCAAAATAATGCTTCCATTCCTGATAGCCGCCGATAATTTGAATGATCTGAAATTGATCAGATTCAACATCATATAAAGGTGGCAATTGATTATCAAAAACCAGTAATTCTGAACAGCAATTTTCCAAAAACAATCGATCATGGCTGATAATAATAACCGTGGCCTTGATTTCAACTAACATACTCTCAAGAACTTCCAGTGTTTCAACATCGAGATCATTAGTCGGCTCATCAAGAATAAATAAATTTGCTGGACGTGTGAATAATTTGGCTAATAATAAACGATTGATTTCACCTCCAGATAATTTGCTGGCTGGTGCTCTGACATTGTCCGCAGTAAAGTTGAAATCCTGCATATAACTGATCACATGTCTTTCTTTTCCATCCACCACAACAAACTCACGACCATCGGCAATGTTGTCTGAAACCGTTTTATTGAGATCGACACCTTCACGAAGTTGGTCAAAATAAGCGACTTCCAAAGTATCACTGGTTTCAATACTACCGGCAAAAGCTGGTATTTCACCTAACAGGGTTTTGATAAAAGTAGTTTTGCCGCAGCCATTGTTACCCAACACACCAATCTTGTCGCCTTTTTGGATAATACCTGTAAATGGTAGCGTAAGCGGACGATCATAACCGGTTTGCAGTTCATCCATTCTGGCTACTATTTTACTGCCCGTTGTAGCAACAGTCGCCTGAATTTTATTGTTACCCATTTGCCTGCGACGCTCAGCATGTTCTTGCCGCATTTTTTTCAAGGCTCTGACGCGCCCTTCATTTCTGGTTCTACGAGCTTTAATACCCTGTCGAATCCAGACCTCTTCGGCAGCCAGTTTTTTATCAAATTCTGAATTGGATTTTTCTTCATCCTGTAATTGGCGGTCTTTAATTTCTGTATAGGCCTGATAATTGCCGGGGAAGAATCGTATCTTACCGCGATCAAGCTCCATAATAATGTCGGCAACCTTGTTTACAAACTGTCGATCATGCGAAACAAATAGTAATGCGCCTTTAAAGGCAATTAACTGGTCTTCAAGCCATTGAATACTGGATAAGTCAAGGTGATTGGTAGGTTCATCAAGAATCAGCAAATCTGGCTCAAGTACCAACGCCTTTGCCAATGCAGCTCGTCTTCTCCATCCTCCAGACAAGTCGGACATTTTTATTTCACCATTCAAGCCCAATCGACTTAATGTCTGATTAACTCGAGTTTCAACTGTCCAGCCATCATGTACATTAATTTTGGATTCCAGATCCTGCAATTTGGAAGAATTAATATCTTCCATAATCAGTGTTTGATACTCTTCGACCCAATGAATGACATCTGCCAAACCAGATTCTACAAACTGTCTGATAGTTAAATTTGATTTTTCCGGTAATGCCTGAGGAAGAAATCCGATACGGTGATTACTGGAATGATTAATCACACCATCATCAGCTTTAATATCGCCATTGATAATTTTAAGTAGTGATGATTTCCCCGTTCCATTACGACCTACCAGACAAACCTTTTGTCTTGGCTCAACTGCAAAAGAAGCGTTATCCAACAATACCTGCGTACCATAAGAAAGTGATAATTTATCACCACGTATAATTGACATGTTTTAACCCAATAATGATCAGGCGTGCATCTTATCAAATTAAAAGCGAACATTGTTAAGAATTTTATCCATAACAGGATTCAGTTAACTTATAAATAAAAAAGGCACCCTGATGAGTACAGTCAGGATGCCTTTTCTGTGAGGGTGGTCGTTATTAAAGAATCATACGCCCTTTATTTTTTTCCAAAGTGCGATCTCCAATTCCTTTTACATTTGTTAATTCTGCAAAAGTTTTGAATTTACCATTTGTTTTGCGGTATTCAACTATTGCAGTGGCTTTTTTAATGCCTACACCAGTCAAAACTTCAGCCAATTCTTCAGCGCCAGCAGTATTAACATTTACTGTTTGCTGAATGGGTGCTTTTACACTGGTTTTTGTAGATACTGTTTTGCTTGCCTGAGCTGCATAAACAGAACCGTTAAATGCACCAAATGCCAAAACTGCTGATAAGATAATTGTAGATAATTTCATGTTATTTTCTCCTTGTTTAAAATTAAAATTTCCTTTGCCTTGATGGCAAAACAAATATAATCGAGAAAAAAACAAAAAACTAGATGACGGCAAGATTTTCAGAAATTTCGCACAAAACCGATAGCGGATTACTTGCCTGAGTTATGGGTCGACCTATCACCAGATAGCTGGAACCCGCCAAAATAGCTTTTTTTGGCGTCATAACACGCGACTGGTCATCTTTTGCACTTGTTGCTAATCTTATCCCTGGTGTCACAAGTTTAAAGCTGTTATTCAATATTTGACGCAATTGATGTGCTTCCTGTGCAGAACAGACGATACCATCTAATTGAGCTTTTTCTGCCATTTTAGCCAAATGAATAACCTGATCAGTTAAACCTCTCTGATAACCTATCTGATTGTATTGCTGATCATCCATGCTGGTTAAAATGGTAACTGCTGTAAGTAAAGGCCTTGCAGAACCGAACTTGGCAATTGCCTCTCTGGCTGCTTCCATCATTTTAATTCCACCGGAAGCGTGCACATTGGTCATCCACACACCAAAAGTTGCAGCTGCATGACAAGCTTTTGCAACTGTATTAGGTATATCATGAAACTTGAGATCGAGAAAAACCTGAAAATCTCTTTCCACAAGATAACTTACCCAGTTCGGGCCAAACAAGGTAAACATCTCCTTCCCAACTTTCACTTTGCATAATTTGGGATCAAGCTCTGCGACGAGAGATTTTGCCTTTTGCAAATTATCAAAATCAAGTGCGACAATTATTTTTGAATCTGCAGATGCAGAATTTACTAATTCAGAACTCGACACACTTATTCCCCTTCGATACCACGGATAGGTTTAACATTGCCCCATGATTTACAAGTCGGGCATTGCCAAAATAGCGTCTTGGCACTAAATCCACAATTCCCACACTGATACACTGGCTTGTTTTTAAGTAATTTGGTTACTACATCTTTCAACATTAGCAAACTGGGACGACCGCTCTCGCTTGAATGTTTTAAATGTAAATTAATTAATTCCAGCAAGCCTTTTATTGATGGATGTTTGATCATGGTATCAGCAAGATATTTAGCAGCAACGTGATCATTTTCTCTGGATTGCAGTTCAGTGGCATATTGTAATATCACACTTATACCTGCACCCTGCTCTATTGCTTCACGCAAAAAGGTTAATAACCCCTTGTGGTCACCAAGCTTATCAAAACAATCAAGAATGTTATCCAAGGCCGCAGGCAGAATATCAATATCATTTTTGATTAGATTTTTATAGGTACGTACTGCTTGCTTAAATTGCCCTGTAACATGGTAAATATTACCACTTAACAAAGTAGCGCGTGCACTTTGAGGCTCAATAACAAAGGCTTTTTTCAGGTAGGGCGTTGCCTGCTTGTATGCATGATCATTAATTTGTATTTCTGCCAATTCACAATAAAAATGTGCAATTTCCCTATTGTATGCCTTATGACCGCTTTGATGGAGTTGTTCGGCAATCTTGATAGCATTCTGCCAATCTTTAGTTTGTTGATATATTTGCAGCAACTGTTTAAAACTTGATGTTTTGTGATGAGAATCGAAGATTAATTCTTTAAAAATATTTTCAGCTCTTTCCAGCAGACCAGCGGCCATATAATCATAACCTAACGACATCAAAGCCTGTTTGCGATGCTCTGAACTGAGAGATGGTCTGGCAATCAGATTTTGATGAATTCTGATTGCCTTGTCTATTTCACCTCTTTTACGAAATAAATTTCCAAGCGCCAAATGCGTTTCAACTGTTTCCGAATCAACTTCCAGCATACTGACAAAGGTATCAATCGCCTTATCTGATTCTTCGTTTAACAGATAATTCAGGCCGGTAAAATATTTGCGAGAAAGCCCGAGATGTTGTTCACTATCAGATTCACTGGATAGTACTTTTCCCTTCCTATAACCAAAAAACCAGGCGATTGGTAGCAGTAATGAAAATATAATTAAAATGATATCCATAAAAATAGGAGCCTCTGCCTAATACTCATCCTTAATAGGCAATGATCTCAGGTTATTGAGTTCTTTTTTACTTTGCTCAAGTTTATTTTTGGTTAACTTAAGCTCAATTTTGATTTTGATTAAATTAGACAGGATGGAAAAAATACCAATTAAAAAACCCACAAACAGACAAGCCAGCATTACCCAATTGAGTTGCCAGTCCAGCTTGCCCAGAAAATAATTAACGCTGACCAGATCGTCATTTTGCGCAAAAAACAATGCTGAAAGGACAAAAATAACAAGAGACAATATTACGATTAGCGCTTTTTTCAAGTGAGTCTCCCACAAGACAATGGAAAAACCATTTTACCCCAAATTTGTACAGAAGCTACAACTATCAGAAAAAGGTCAAAGAACGATTGACAGGATCTCAATCAGGTTATTAACCACAGAGCCAGAAAAATTCTATTTTTCTGAATTTACTTTTGATCTCAGATCTTTACCAGGCTTAAAATGAGGAACGTGCTTCCCGTCAAGTTTAACTGCATCACCTGTTTTTGGATTACGTCCAACTCTTGGCTCTCTATAATGCAATGAAAAACTGCCGAAACCTCTAATTTCAATTCGTTCACCTTTAGCCAAAGATTGTGTCATGTGTTCGATCAAATTCTTTACAACAAGTTCTACATCTTTGAGAGAAAGTTGTGACTGCCGAGTGGCCAGTTTTTCGATTAATTCTGATTTTGTCATCAAGCCATTCCTATTCTTGCATTCATTTGAGCATACGATAGACAATTTTCACTTAAAAATCAAAAAAAAATGTCCAAAATCAATAGATTATGGACATTTTTTACTAAATTACATCAAATATTCTAGCGATCGAGTTGTTCTTTCAACAAATCGCCTAAAGTTGATGTTGCTGAATCGTCATTATCTTTACTATATTCAGCAATTGCAGAGGCTTCCTCTTGCTTGTTCTTGGCTTTAATTGATAATGTAATAACACGATTTTTCTTATCAACAGCTACGAACTTGGCTTCAACACTATCACCTTCCTTGAAGTGTTTTGATGCATCATCAACGCGCTCTTCATCGCTGATTTCTGCTGCACGTAGGTAACCTTCAACATTATCAGCCAGTTGAACTTTAACGCCTTTGGCATCAGCTTCAATAACAGTACCAGTAACAATGCTACCCTTGTTATTTTCAGCAAGATATTGAGCAAATGGATCAGAATCAACTTGCTTGATACCTAGTGAAATACGCTCACGCTCAGCATCAACAGAAAGTACAACGGCTTCAACTTCATCACCTTTGTTATAAGTTCTGACTGCATCTTCACCAGTTAATGTCCAGGAAATATCAGTCAAATGAACCAGGCCGTCTATACCGCCATCCAATCCGATAAAGATACCGAAGTCAGTGATAGATTTGATCTTGCCGGTAACACGGTCATTTTTGTTGTATTTGCCTGCAAACTCAGTCCAGGGATTAGCAACACATTGCTTCAGACCCAACGAAATACGACGACGTTCTTCATCGATGTCAAGAACCATAACTTCAACTTCATCACCCAAATTAACAACTTTGCTTGGATGAATATTCTTGTTAGTCCAATCCATTTCAGAAACGTGAACCAAACCTTCTACGCCTTCTTCAATCTCAACAAAACAACCGTAATCAGTCAAATTGGTCACTCGACCTTTCAAACGAGAATTTTCAGGGTAACGTTTAGCTAGCGCCAACCAGGGATCTTCACCCAATTGCTTCATACCTAATGAAACACGAGAGTGATCTTTGTCATATTTAAGTACTACAACGTCTATTTCATCGCCGACCTGAACTACTTCAGAAGGATGTTTAACACGTTTCCACGCCATATCTGTGATGTGAAGTAATCCGTCAACACCACCCAAATCAACAAAGGCACCGTAATCTGTTAGATTTTTGACAATACCCTTAACGTGAGCACCTTCTTCCAAACGCTCAAGCAATTCTGCTCTTTCTGCAGAACTTTCTGCTTCAATAACACCACGTCTTGAAACAACAACATTATTTCTTTTTTGGTCAAGTTTAATAACCTTGAACTCCAACTCTTTACCTTCAAGGTGAGTTGTATCTCTGATTGGTCGGACATCAACCAGAGAGCCAGGCAAGAAAGCGCGTACATTTTTCACTTCAACGGTAAATCCGCCTTTCACTTTACCTGTAATAATACCCATGACTGTCTCATTAGCTTCACAAGCCTTCTCAAGATCCAACCATGTTTCAAATCTTTTTGCTTTTTCTCTCGACAACTGAGTCGCGCCGTAGCCATCTTCTATTGAATCAAGAGCCACATCGACTTCATCGCCGATATTAACTTCTACTTCGCCTTGCTCATTTAAAAATTGAGATAAAGGGATAACACCTTCTGATTTCAGGCCAGCATTAACGATAACAAATTCATTATCTATTTGAACTACTGTGCCTTTTACAATTGCGCCCGGGCGCATTTCGATTTCGTTAAAACTCTGTTCGAATAATTCTGCGAAATTTTCGCTCATATCAAGTTACCTTCAGTGACACGCGAACGTGTACAGTACAATAATAAATCCGCACAACTTCCTGTTGCATCGGGTTGATTAAAAAAGACAGCTGTCCATTGCTATCCACGTTTTGCTTTATAACGAATTGCTCATTCAACTACAAAAATCATAAAAGCATGAATTTGTAGAAATTCGGGAAGAAACAAGACTTGACTAATAATAGTCGTTTGAGAAAAAAACGCGAAAAAGAACTCGCCCCAAGGCCATCCCTTCTGTCATTGGTTGCGTCAAATATTCCTCTACTTTTCAATCGGTTAAACTAACATTTATCACGATAAAAAAGTTACAGTTTAAGTCTGTTTGACGAATAATCCAGAATCTGATCAAGTACAGCTTCGATACTCATATCTGAACTATCTATAACCAATGCATCTTGTGCTGGAACCAAAGGTGCAATTGCTCTATTTTTGTCACGCTCATCTCGTAGCTTGATGCTATCCAAAAGCGCGCGAATATTAGCACTAACCCCTTTGTTTTTCAACTGTTCATAGCGTCTTTTTGCACGACATTCAGCTGATGCAGTCAGAAAGATTTTCACTTTAGCCGCAGGAAAAACCACAGTTCCCATATCTCGGCCATCCGCTATCAAGCCAGGCTCTGAAGCAAAACTACGCTGTTTGGTTAATAAAGCTGCCCTCACAGCAGGAATTCTGGCCACATGTGAAGCTAATTGACCAGCTTCATCTGTTCGGATTTTTTTCGAAAGATTTTCATTATCCAGATAAGGATCGATTTCATTTGTCTCTGAATTGATACGGAACGAAATATTCATATTTTCTGCTGTTTCAGCAACTGCACCATGATCATCAAGAGAAACTCCATTTATTAACACTGCCTGACCAACAACTCTGTATATAGCGCCGCTATCCAACAGATGCCATCCTAACTTTTGTGACAATAATAAACTGATTGTTCCTTTGCCTGAACCTGACGGCCCATCAACGGTAATAATATTTTCCATGCTTTGATTATCTGGATTAGCCATATTTACTTTTGAACTTTCGCATAAATGCTTCGAGTTGCTGAACTCCTTCTATTGGCATTGAATTATAAATACTGGCTCGCATTCCGCCGATACTTCGATGACCTTCCAAACCAACCAGTTTAGCTTCTTTGGCTTCAGACAAAAATGTATTATTTAAATTGTCATCTTTCAGACGAAATGACACATTCATCAGTGATCTGTCTTTAGGGTTAATCAAATTAACATAAAAATCATCTTCATCAATACAGTTATAAAGTAATGATGACTTTTGGATTGAAAGCGCTTCCATTTTTGCAACGCCTCCTTCTTCCAGCAACCATTCAAACACCAGACCAGCCAGATACCATGCAAATGTCGGCGGCGTGTTAATCATTGAACCTTTTTTGTCCTGCTGTTCATAATTAAACAGTTTTGGCAGTGTGTCGAAATTCATACGCTCATACAATTCCCTTTTGATAATGACAATTGTCATACCGGCAGGTCCAATATTTTTCTGTGCACCAGCATAGATCATATCAAAATCATTAACATTGATGCTTTCTGCCAGAATACAGGAAGACATATCAGCAATTAATGCCCCATTTGTTTGAGGCATATGATTAAATTTGATCCCTTCAATAGTTTCATTTGGCGTGTAATGTGTGTAAACCGGTTTTTCACATCGATCCCATGTTTCAGGCGCTTTGAGAGTTCTAAGACCAGAAACATCATTGATTTGCAAAGCTTTTACAT
>JAOUOC010000329.1 GCA_029880585.1 Gammaproteobacteria bacterium | reverse complement strand
CAACACACCTTCAGAATTTTGCTGGTAGGTGTTTTTGATCATTTTAAATAGCGAGTTAGGCTTATCTTTGCCATCTATTGTCCAGCTGGCATTAAAGATTTTATGACGACAATGCTCTGAATTGGCCTGAGCAAACATCATTAATTCCACATCGGAAGGATTTCGATTTAATTCAATAAAACGTTCAACCAGATAATCGATTTCATCATCTGCCAATGCCAATCCCAGACTGGAATTGGCGACTACCAATGCCTCTCTGCCGCCACTGAGGATATCAACATGAGTCAATGGTTTTGGTGTTTCTTTTTGGAACAAGACTTCGGCTGCATTCAATTCGAAGAACACACTGTCCATCATACGATCATGGAGCAAGGGAAGTAGCGCCTGAACCTGTTCATCGGTTAAGGGTTTGCCTTCTTCGTTTTGTAAATACCAGCTGATACCACGTTCAATACGATTGATTTCAGATAATCCGCAGTTGTGAGCAATATCTGTTGCCTTGGTAGACCAGGGAGAAATCGTCCCCTGTCTGGGTACTACCAACACAAATGCACCTTTGGTTTCACCGGCAGCAGCCTTGGGGCCATATGTTAACAGTTTGTTCAAAACATCTATTTTTGATTCTGTCAAAGTCGAATTGGTATCTGCAAAGTGTACAAATTCAGCGTAAACCCTGTGTAAATCAGGCACTGATTTTTTACCTTCGGAAAGAATTTTTTGAATTCGAAAATGAGAAAAAGCCGGAGCACCGCGAAGTATAAGCATAGGAATTTTCTATCTACAATCTGGAGTTGAAAAGCTGGGCGCTATGATACGCTAAAACAGAACAATTATTAACTCTAAAACGCACTAATATCAAAAAAATTTTAAATTTTTTTCAACTTAACAATCCTGATATTTTTCATAAACTTGCCGACAATTGGTTGAAAATTACGACTGGATGAAAGGATAACTGCGTCACAAAAACTTGCCAAACAAAAATTTACCAACGATAATTACAGCACAAGAAAAGGAAAGGCTGTTTATTTGCACATCCTTGAATTTGAGAAGTTTAAAATTCACAGGAATTTTGAATTCCCAAAAAGAAAGGATTAATTGAAATTAAAGGAGAAGCCTGAGAGCGGCGTGCAAACTGTGTTAAGGCTGATGTATTTATGAAAAAATTCACTTGTTTATCTCACCATTCTTGTTTACTCAACATTCGATCAACTCTCACTAATATTCTGGTTTTGATTGCTGGTTTACTGATTCTGAGCGGATGTAACCAGCAACCACAGATCACCCAGCTTGAAAAGGTACAAAAGCAAGGTGTTATCAAAGTGGTCACTCGCAACAGTCCCACAACCTTTTATGAAGGAACTGATGAGTTTGCCGGGCTTGAATATGATTTAGTCAAGCGTTTTGCCAAGTCACTTAATGTTAAAGTCGAATTTGTTGTTGAAGATAATTTAAAGCGCATCAATGATATGGTGGCCAATGGTGAAGTGGATTTTGCTGCAGCCGGATTAACAATCACGCCGGAAAGAGAAAAGATTGTACGTTTTACCCCTGCTTACCAGCAAATCACCTCAAGAGTCGTATTCAAACAAGGTAAAAAATGGCCTCGATCTTTGAAGAACCTTAATGGTGAACTCAGAATACTGGCACACTCTTCCTACTCTGAAATGCTACTCAATTTAAAACCCGATTACCCCAAATTACGTTGGTCAGAAACCACCGAACATACCTCTGAAGAATTACTGATGATGGTTCTGGATGAAACCATTGATTACACCATTGTTGATTCAAATGAACTGGATTTGAACCGTCGATTCCATCCTGATTTGGCCGTTGCTTTCAGTCTTGGCGAACCTCAGGAAATTGCCTGGGCATTCCCAAAAAATGATGATCATACGCTATTCTCTCAAGCTATCGCTTTTTTCGGAAAGCAGCATTCCCAAGGCAAAATTGCCAGTCTGAATGAAAAATATTACGGGCACGTTGCCGATTTTGACTATGTTGGCGCAAGACATTTCCATCAGGCTTCAAAAGATGAGCTCAACAAATACAAATCCATTTTTATTGATTCGGCTGGTAGCGATCTGGATTGGCGTCTGTTGGCAGCATTGAGTTATCAGGAATCTCACTGGAACCCAAATGCTACTTCGGCAACAGGTGTAAGAGGTTTGATGATGCTCACCAAGAAAACCGCCAAGCTACTCGGTGTGAAAGATCGTCTTGATCCCGTTGAAAGTATTTATGGTGGTGCTAATTATCTGAGAAAACTGTTCAAACGTATTCCAGCCAGCATTGAAGAACCGGACAAAACCTGGTTTGCCTTAGCGGGTTATAATGTGGGTTGGGGTCATGTTGAAGATGCACGCATTATCACTCACAAGCAAGGTGGTAACCCGAACAAATGGGCTGATGTAAAACAACGCCTGCCATTGTTACAAAAGAAAAAATGGTATAGACAAACCAAACACGGCTATGCCAGAGGCAGTGAGCCGGTCAAGTATGTCGACAACATTCGCCGTTATTATGATGTATTGGTTTGGCAAGATGAAGAACAGGTTAATCCAGATCCAATGTCTATTGATCCTCAAGGTAAAAAAGAAGAAAAGGTGCTTACGGCGCAATAAAGGCAGTTGCGAGTTGCGAGTTGCGAGTTGCGAGTTGCGAGTTGCGAGTTGCGAGTTGCGAGTTGCGAGT
>JAOUOC010000328.1 GCA_029880585.1 Gammaproteobacteria bacterium | reverse complement strand
TATAAAACGGCAGGTATTGAAGCTGCTAAAACGATTGATATTAAAGAGTTTATTGAAGATATGGATGAGCGGTATTTGTGGGCTGACGTCATTATATGCAGAGCGGGAGCTTTAACGGTTTCTGAAATTGCTGCAATAGGCTGTTGTGCGGTATTTGTTCCGTTTCCGTACGCTGTGGATGATCATCAAACCCATAATGCCAGATGGTTATCAGAGAAAGATGCAGGTTATTGTTTTGATGAAAAAGAGATTGAATCGGAAGGTTTTTATTCAACGATTGAAAAATTAATTTCATCAAGAGAAATGATTGAGAGAATAGAAATGAACGCAAGAAATGCCGCTTATCTTGATGCGACCGAGATAATGGCAAAATACTGTAAACAGGTCGTGCGAGGTGATGCATGAAAAAGTCTCAGCAAAATACAAATACCATGATGGTTGAAATACCTGAAATGAGACGGATCAAGCGTATACATTTCGTAGGTATCGGTGGAGCAGGAATGTGTGGTATTGCGGAAGTTTTATTGAATCAGGGATACAGTATTTCGGGTTCCGATCCGGGAAAAACACCGGTAACTGAAAGGTTAACAAGGCTTGGCGCACTGGTGTTTCACCAACATGAAGCAAGCAATGTTAGTGACGTAGATGTAGTTGTAGCGAGCACGGCGATATCTGCCGACAATCCGGAATTAAAGGAAGCCAGAGACAAAAGAATACCTATTGTACCAAGAGCAGAGATGTTGGCAGAGCTAATGAGGTTCAGACATGGTGTGGCTGTTGCCGGAACCCATGGAAAAACGACAACAACAAGTTTGTTGGCAACAATATATGCTGATGCCGGGCTGGATCCTACATTTGTAATTGGCGGTTTGTTGAATCGTTTGGGCGCAAATGCAAGATTGGGCAAGAGTAGATATTTTATTGCTGAAGCAGATGAAAGCGATGCTTCGTTTCTACATCTTCAACCTATGGTGTGCATAGTAACCAATATCGATATGGATCACATGGATACCTATGAAGGCAGTTATGAAAAGTTGAAGCAGACCTTTATTGAATTTATACACAATATGCCTTTTTACGGTTTGGCAGTGCTTTGTGGAGATGATGAGGGTGTGCAGCAAATTATACCGCATCTTAAGAGACCGTACGTGACTTACGGATTTGCAGATGGGGTAGATTATCAGGCAGTTGATTTCAATCAGAAAGGCGGAATGAGTCATTACAAAATCAAGCGAAAAAATAAGGATGGCTTGTTAGAAATAACGCTGAATATGCCAGGTAAACACAACGTATTAAATTCATTGGCTGCCTTTGCTGTTGCCAATGAAGATGGTGTAAAGGGAGAGCCTTTGGTCAAGTCTTTGCAAAGTTTCGAGGGTATTGGCAGAAGATTTCAATCTTTGGGTGTATTTAAAACTGCAGCTGGAGAGCTCGAGTTAATTGATGATTATGGTCATCATCCAACAGAGGTGGCGGCAACAATTGATGCTGTAAGAAATGGTTGGCCTGAGAGAAGATTAGTGATGATGTTTCAGCCCCACAGGTACAGTAGAACCAGAGATTTATTTGAAGACTTTTCTCTGGTGTTATCAAAAGTTGATGTGCTGATTATGTTGGATGTGTATGCTGCGGGAGAAGCGCCAATAGCAGGTGCAGATAGTCGATCACTATGTCGATCAATACGATTAAGAGGACAGATAGAGCCAATTTTTGTTGAAAATAAAACAGATTTGGATAATGCAGTGGCAGCCGTTGTGAGAGATGGAGATCTTATTGTGGCGCAAGGTGCCGGTAATGTGAGTGGTATTGCAAAAAACTGGTCTGCGCAGGAATTAAAGTTTGTAGACAAGTGGTATCAGGATCAGGAGTGATAACGTGACAAGTGTTCAGATAGTAGACAGAAAACCTGAGGAGTATGGCAAAGTTGCCGTACTTCTAGGCGGCTATTCTGCTGAACGTGAAGTTTCGCTTTCATCTGGAGAGGCTATTTATAATGCGCTTGTTAGTCGAGGAATTGATACAGTAAAAATTGATTTAAAGGGTAACCTTTATCAATCACTAATGAGTAATGATGTAGATAGAGTATTTATAGCGCTTCATGGCCGCGATGGTGAAGATGGAGTCGTTCAGGGATTTTTACAAACAATTGGAATGCCGTATACAGGATCCAATGTGGAAAGTTCAGCAGTGGCTATGAACAAGCAGTTGAGCAAACAATTGTGGCAAAAAATGGGAATATTAACAGCCAATTTTGTTTGTATTGCTCAAGGTGAAAAAGTGGCTCTGGAACAAGCTAAAAACATTTTAGCCACACTGGGTGGGGTGGCATTTGTTAAGCCTGTCAGGGAAGGTTCAAGTGTTGGAATGACAAAGGTTCATGATGCAAATGATTTAATTTTGGCGCTTGATTTGGCTCATCAATACGATGACGCACTGATTGAAACCTATATCAAGGGAAAAGAATATACGGTGAGTATTCTGGATGATAGAGCACTACCGAGTATCAGGCTTCAGACACCAAGAGATTTTTATGATTATGAGGCCAAGTACAAATCAAAAACAACACAGTATTTTTGTCCATCTGGTTTATCTGATGAAGACGAAACAATGTTGCGTGGTTTGGCTGAGAGAGCATTCAAAACATTGGGTTGTCATGGTTGGGGCAGGATTGATTTTCTGCGCGATGAATCCAGCGAA
>JAOUOC010000075.1 GCA_029880585.1 Gammaproteobacteria bacterium | reverse complement strand
GTTGCCTTTAACAATCACCACTCGAACCGATTTATCCTTTTTTAACTGGTTGATAGTACGAACAATTGCATAAAACATTTCCATATCAAGGGCATTATGTTTTTCAGGACGATTAAAACTGACCACTGCAATTTGGTTATTAATTTCGAGATTGATCAGTTCCATTTTTATCCTCGGCAAAATTGACAGCTTCAATCAACATAAAAAGTCGGGTCACTATTCAAGGCCTTTTCAAAAGCCTTTTTACGAATCAAACAGGAATCGCAATGACCACAGGCTTGACCTTTATCATTGGCCTGATAACAGGAAACCGTCATTGAATAATCCACACCCAAACTATGACCTTTTTGAATGATCTCTACCTTGGTTAAATCAATCAGGGGCGTTTCCAGTTGCACGCCATTCCCTTCAATACCTGCTTTAGTGGCCAAATCTGCCATCATTTGAAAAGCCTGAATATATTCCGGTCGGCAGTCAGGATAACCGGAATAATCTACCGCATTCACTCCGATAAAGATTTTGTCGGCTTGTAACACTTCGGCCCATGCCAGTGCTATGGAAAGAAAAACCGTATTTCTGGCCGGTACATAAGTTGCTGGAATATCGGAAGCTATCTCTTCAAAAGTTTCATGAGTGGGGACGTTAATATTTGAATCAGTCAATGCCGAACCACCAATGCCCCCCAAATCCAAATCAATAATACGATGTTCAGCAACCTTATAATGAGTGGCGATTTTTTTAGCGGCTTGTAATTCTGATGAATGTTTTTGACCATAACTAAAACTTAAGGCATAACATTGATAGCCTTGTGACTGGGCAATTGCCAGGCAGGTTACTGAATCGAGTCCGCCGGATAAAAGTATGATGGCTTTTTTTTGTGTCATTTGTTTCTCTTAATGTTTAATTGTTCCATTTAATATCGGAGATCTATCCACCAGCCCAGGCTGCCCTCTCTTGCTTCGCAATTCACCTTGTCCGCAAGAATGACGAGGGAGCTATTTTTTTCTCGAAACCCGCAACTCGTAACTCGCAACTTTAAATCTTAGCTCCTAGCTCCTAGCTCCTAGCTCCTGAAATCTATCTTCCTTTCGCATCATCCCACAGAATTTTATGCAATTGAATTTGAAAACGCACAGGTAAGTTATCATCAATAATCCATTGCGCTAATTCAGTTTCATTGATTTCACCAAAACAGGGGGAAAATATTACATTAGCCTTAGTTGCTAACCGATGCTCATCCAGCTGCATTTTAGCCCAGTCATAATCACGTCGAGTTTTAATAACAAACTTCACTTCATCCTGATTGCTCAAATAATTGATATTAGCATAGTGATTTTTTTCCATTTCACCAGAATCCGGCGCTTTTAGATCCATTACCTTGATGACACGAGAATCAACATCTGCCAAATCAATTGAACCACTGGTTTCCAATGAAACTGAATAACCCTTATCACACAGGCTTTTTAATAATGCTTCGCAAGGTTTCTTTTGCGCCATTGGTTCGCCGCCAGTTACACAAATGTTTTGCGGTTGATAACTTTCTACCTTTTCTAACAGATCATCCAGTTGCCAGTATTCACCGCCAGAAAATGCATATTCGGTATCACACCAGACACAACGTAATGGACAGCCAGTTAAGCGAATAAATAACGTTGGCTTGCCAATAGAAGATGATTCGCCCTGCAGGGAGTAAAATATTTCGGTTATGCGTAATCGGGTCACGGTTTTACATTTGAAATTTTGGATAGCGCATTCTAACCAATTTGGCAGATAAGTTCGACTAAGTTATGAATGCTGATAAAAGTTTCTATTGTTACAGGGATTGCAGATTAATCAGTGGCCCGCTTTCTTTATATCTTCCAGTCCTTTACGCGCCAATTGCTGCTGTGCACCAGTATAATTGTCAATTACGCGATTATAGAGCTCTTTGGCTTCTTGCCATTTTTCCTGCTTTTGCTTGATTTTAGCCAACCCGACTAAGGCGGCCGAGGTTTTGGATGATTTTGGAAAATTTTCAACCAGATTAGAAAAATTCTTTTCCCCATTAGTCAAATCACCCTGAACAAAATGAATTTGACCTATCCAGAAAATGGCATTATCAGAAAAACTGCCCTTTGGATATTTTTGCAAAAATGCCTCAAATGCTTCAATCGCTTTAGGATATTGATTATCTCTAACCAGAGCAAAAGCAGCTTCGTATTCCTGACGCTCACCTTTCTGAACCGGAATTTTGCTATCCGCGGTTAACGCAGCGTTATTAACCGGAGTTTTTGCTGTAGTGCCTGAGGCCTGAAGCGCGGATAATCGACGTTCAATATCACCATACAAGTCTCTTTGGCGATCTTGTAATTGTTTAATTTTATAGCCTTGCTCTTCCGCCAGAGCGCGCAACTCCTGCACTTCTTTTTGCAGAGAATCAACTTGCTGGCTTAAACGGATTTGAATTTCGGTACGATTTTTTTCTTGTAATTCAAGCTTCTCGATACGTTGTTCGAGAGATTGATTGGAAGATTTGGCAAAAGTTGGAAAGGAAACAACTGTGGCGACTAACGCCGCCACAATTAAAAGGGGATTATCCCTCATAGTTTATAACGCCTCTACGATTCATAGACCAAGCGCTTTCGTCATGACCTTCAGCCGCAGGTTGCTCTTCACCATAGCTCACAGTTTTGATTTGAGATGATGAAACACCATTTAACATCAAAGCTTGTGCAACTGCATTGGCACGACGCTCACCTAAAGCCAGATTGTATGCTGGTGTACCACGCTCATCACAGTGACCTTCGATTGTTACAACCAGATTTGCATCTTGTCTTAATACATACGCATGTGCTTCAAGAACTGCTGCTGCATCAGATTTAACTGTGTCATCATCCAGATCGAAATAAACAACACGTGTTTCTGCCAAAGCAATCATTTGCTGATGATACAGCTCTTCTGCTGAAGGCTCAGAAGGTTCAACAACATCTACTGGCTCTACTGCTTCTTGTTCCTGACCACCACAAGCAAACAAAAACATGATTGAACATGCAACTGTAAGACCTTTCATAAATTTTGAGATTGACATATTTAGTGCTCCTATTGTTAGCTACTCGTTAATTTGAATTTGTTTTTAATTCTTGCCCACTATTCTGTACATCAACTTTGCGCAGTCCTACCGCACTATCAAACAGCTGCAGACTAATAAGCTTATGACTTTAATCAAAACAACGATTGAAAGTCAATTTCATTTTCGTGATAAAACACAACTTTAATATAATATTCAGCAAAGCACAATCATACAAGTATTATTTTGCTGTTTTTTGAATAAGTTGACGCGCGTCACTCTATATTATTCAATGTATGGCGACCAAACTGGCGCTTTTACGATACCTTTTTTGGATGGCAAACGTGCCTTAAAACGCCCATCTGTTGAAACCACCGATAAAACTTGCCGATTTCCATAAACCGTTGCGTAAATTACCATACTCCCATTCGGTGCCAGACTGGGTGATTCATCAAGGGTTGTCTTTGTCAAAATCTGCACGTTGTTTGTTTCCAAATCCTGTACGGCCACATGATAAACACCGTTAACGCGACTGATCATTACCATTGTTTTTCCATCTGGCGTTATTGAACCACTGGCATTATAGTTGCTTTCCCAAGTCATTCTTTCAGCCGCACCACTGGCCAGATGTTGTTTATAAATCTGTGGTCCACGTCCTCTGTCTGAAGTAAACAATATAAATTGGCCGTCAGGGAACCATCCTGGCTCGGTTTCAATGGAATAGTTGCTGTGAGTTATTCTGGAATAGCGGTTACTGTTGATATCGAGAATATAAATTTCAGGATTACCATCTCTGGACAAGGTTAATGCCAGCATCCGGCCATCAGGAGAAAATGCCGGCGCACTGTTAATACCGATAAATGACGCAACTTTCTGTCTTGCTTTTGCACCAAATAACTCTTGTACATAAACTTCTGAACGTCCATTTTCAAAGGAAACATAGGCTAACTTTTTGGCGTCCGGTGACCATGCAGGAGACATAATTGCTTCATTTGAAGCCCAAACTGCTTGAGAATCAAAGCCGTCTGAATCGGAAACCATTAAACGATAAGGCTTTGGCAAACTCTTATCAACACTGACATAAGCCAATTTGGTGGCAAAAGCCCCACGCATTCCGGTTAATTCAAAATAAATACGATCCGAAACTCTGTGAGCCTCAAAACGCAATCCATTCATATCAACAGTTACTGCATAGGCATCCAGTCTGTTTGGTGTTAAATTGGCTACACCCTGTGTACCTTGTGGTTTGAGAAAGACATCCACAAGTTCATAACTTATTTTAACTTTTCCATCGGGTTGTTCCTCAACTGTTCCAACAACAACTGCTTCAATACCTTTTTTTCGCCAGGCTTCCAAATCCAGTGCAGCATAGTTATCAACGGTTTGCACCAAATCATGTCTGTCCATAGGATTAAATCTGCCACTTCGTCTTAAATCTGATGCTACAATTGACGCAACATCATGAGGCGGGGTTTCAGTTCTACCTGTCCAGGTAAATGGCAGTACCGCCACTGGACGTGCACTATCCATACCCGAAGTGATCACAATTTCAATTTCTGCACTCAAAGGCAAATGAATTATCATCAAAAGTAAAAAGGCAACAAACCGCTGTCTATTCATCTTGCTCTTGTATCCTGTTATCTAAAGTTAATTTTATGTTTCTTACCTGCTCAAATATATCTGGTTCTTTGGGGACTGGCAATGGTTCGGATTTATAAATTGCTCTTTGACCAGATTCGCAATGCGCCGAATCACCTTCAACTTCTTCTACCGTCAGTAATAAACCACCTGGCGCCAACTTCAATCTGAATATACAAAACCCGCGGATCTCCGGTGCTATCCAGTTTCTCTTGATTTTTCCGTCAATCAGGTTTTTATATTTATCTATTTCTGTCAGTATCTGATTTTCTCTGGCATTAGCCAATTCTGCCACATCGGCTTCCATCTGAGCCAACATTTCCTGTTCAAGGGCTTCTTTTGCAGCTTTTTCTTCTGCTTCTTTTCGTTTTTTTGTCTCTTCAGCTTCTTTTTTCTTTCTTTCAGCTTCTTCTTTTTTAAGCTTCTCATCAGCCAGCTTTTTTAATCTGGCTTGCTCCTTTTCCTTTTTAATACGCTCAACTCTGTCTTTTTCCTTTTTTTCTTTTTCCTTTTTTTGTTGTTTCAATTTATCAATCTGTTTGCTATCCACTGCCTTGGCATGAATTTTAGGCGCTTTACTGACCGTTTGCTTTACTTCAACTTTTGTAATGGTGTAAAAATTAAAAGCCACCAGAACTATCAGAACTGCATGAACTAATACTGATATGACTATGGCGGTTGTTAACTTCATTATTTAATGGATTACCTGTTTTTTAACACAATTATTCTTTTCGTTACGATTCAGACCTTCATATCGGTCAAAACAACTAATAACGATTTTAATTAGCAAAGGGGTTATTCGTCCTCTGTCATCAAGCCCACAGAATCAATTTCTGCTTCAGTTTGAAGCAAGACCATCAGCTTTACCACCTTGCCATATGGCACGTTTTTATCACCTTTAACCACCACTTCAACTTTGGGGTTCTGCTTTTTTTGGGCCTTAACCAGATCAATCAATTGATGTGCCTCAAGCGCCTGATCATCTGATAATCCGACGGACAGATAATAATTTCCACTGGCATCAATGCTGGCTATTAAAGGTGGTGTATCTTTGCTGGGTAATGGTTCAGCACTGGCTTGTGGCAAATCCACTTTTACACCAGCTGAAATTAATGGTGCGGTTATCATAAATATGACCAACAGCACCAACATGACATCAATGTAGGGGACAACATTGATCTCGGCAACCGGTTTTCTGCGATTTTTTGTTAATGTCCAAAGGTAATTCATCACCACTGCCTTTTTGATATTGCGTTACTAATATTGCCTTGTAGCACTTGACTGACTATGCGCCTTACGATGAAGAATACCTGAAAACTCTTCAACAAAATTAGCATACTGGGTTTCAAGTTTTTGCACCTGATGGGTAAAATGATTGTAGGCAATAACTGCTGGAATAGCAGCAAACAAACCCATAGCTGTTGCAATAAGAGCCTCTGCAATACCTGGTGCCACCATAGCCAAAGTAGCTTGCTTTACACCACCCAAAGCAATGAATGAATTCATGATGCCCCACACTGTTCCAAACAATCCAACATAGGGAGTTGTGGAACCCACAGTAGCCAAAAAAGACAAATTGGTTTCTGATTTATCTATTTCACGTGAAAAAGCAACGCGCATTGCCCTGTGAGTGCCATCCATAACCGCTTGAGGTGAAGTACCGGCTTGCTTGATTAGGCGAGCAAATTCTCGATAACCCGCCAAAAACAGTGCATCCAGACCTGAGGGCTGCACACCTCCACTGGTAATTTCCGAATAAAGTTTATTTAAATCAATTCCTGACCAGAAACGTTCTTCAAACTGTATACTCTGTCTTAGCGCAGATTTCAGAATGGTTCGCCTCGCCAAAATCATTCCCCAGGAAACGATAGACAACAACAGCAATCCAACCATTATGACTTGCACCACAATACTGGCATGAATAAACAAACTCAAAATTGACATATCAGCAGACACTGGCTAAAACCTCCTTCACATTAGTTGGAAATCGACAAGGTTTAAAGGTATTCATATTCAAACACGCCGCCTGAATTTCACCTTCAACCAATGGTTTTTCACGATCCCCTGATTTATATACTGCTTGTTTAAATACGACGCTTGCGGCCTTTAAACTGGATAATTGAGTCACCACTTCCAGCGCATCATTTAATCTTGCGGGACTAATATAATCAATAGCAGCCTGCTTAACAACAAAAGCAACCGCGTTTTCCAGTAATTCAACCTGATCCAGCCCCAAATAAAATAACCACTCACTTCTGGCTCTTTCAAAAAATTTCAGATAATTGGCGTAATACACAATCCCCCCTGCATCTGTATCTTCATAATAGACTCGCAAAGGAAAGACAAATTCTTGCTGATTTTTGCTCTGATTCATAGTAACTATTTTGCAGTTTTAAAAATTGAACTGTCTCATTTAATTGATTGTAAGTCCAGCTCCCAATACACCACTTCATCCAACGGGTTTGCATAGTAGGGAGATATTTCGTAAAAACCCAGTTTGCGATAGAGAGTCATAGCCTTATCCAGACGCTTAAGAGTATCAAGTTGCATTTTTTCGTAACCCAGCTTTTGAGCTTGCTCAATTACCATTTCAGCCAGTTTTTTTCCTATGGACAGCCCTTGATATTGATCTTTTACATACAAGCGCTTCATTTCGCAAATCTTTTCAATACCTTCTGAAACTGGTACAGGTTTATTGTCAGAGCATTTTGGAGAATTACAATCTGAAGGCTCTATTGGTCTTAATGCGACACAGCCGGCAATATTGCCATTATGTTCCGCAAGCAGAATTACACCATTGGGATCTGCATATTTACCTGGTAGCGATTGAAGCTCTTCTTCGAATCCTTGAAAACATAAATCTACTTGAAGAAAATTTTGATATTCTCTGAATAATTCTCTGGCGATGTCTATTTCTTTTTCTGATTGAGCATGAAATATTTTCATTATCATTTGCCTTAAAATTGTTTGGCAAATAATAACATAATTTATCATGAAATCGTCACAAATCTGGGTAGCTTAAAAGATAAAATCGCGCCACCATCTTCCCCGTTTTCGGCCCAGATTTTACCACCATGCGAATTTATTATTTCCCTGCAAATAGCCAATCCAAGGCCTGTTCCACCTGCATTACTTCTGGTTTTACTACTTTGAATGAAAGGATCAAATATTGCGCCTTTTTCATCATCAGGGATCCCCACACCCTCATCACGAATAGAAAATAACAAGTCTTCAGATGCTGTTTTCTTGATAGTCACAAATATGTTTTTATCTGCTTCAGAATAATTAATTGCATTAGACAATAAATTTGTCATAACCTGCATGATTTTATTTCTGTCAAAATGTCCTGCGACGGGTTTATTCAGATGAGTGATATTTAAATTCAGATTTTTGTCTTCGAGACTCTGCAACTGTTCGTTGTAACAAGTTTTAAATGCTTCAACCAAATCATTTGAACGTATATCCAACATAACCTTGTTGGCTTCAAATTTTGATAAATCCAGCAAATCATTCAACAAGGTCAATAACCTTCTGCCACTGGACTGAATATTCTCGAAATAGCGTTTTATTTTACCTCTATCTGCTGTATCACATTTGGTAATTCCAAAATTGGAAAAACTTAAAATACCATGCATCGGCGTTCTTAGTTCATGTGACATATTGGCTAAAAAGATTGTTTTTTCACGGTTTGACTGATTTGCCTGTTCAGTTGCAACCATCAGTTCCTGTGTTAAACGTTTTTTTACAGTAATATCTCGCCAGGAAACATGAACCAAAGTCTCGTTGTTAACCTCCAGTCTGGTTAATACCACAGCACACCAAAAATCCTCTCCGGAACATTTTCTATGAACCCAATCAAACTGATGATGTCCATTTTCAACACACATTTGTATCATTTCTTCAGCTTTCTCTCGTGAAGTTGTTCCATCTGGTTGGTATTCAGGTGATATCTCATGTGGTTCCATATTCAGTAACTGACCAACTGAACCACATCCAAGCATGTTTAGCGCAGACTGATTGCAATCAACAAAATAGCCATCCTTAATCAAAAGCAATCCATCATAAGAATTATCAAAAAGCGTTTGGAACATTTTTTTTGAATCTGACAATAACTTGTTGGCATCAAGTTCTGAACGTCTGAATATAAAATACAAAATCGACAATATAATTACTATTAGAGTAATGACCAAAACAATAACGCTTAATATAACGGTAAAATTATTCATTTCTCGCTCTGACTCGTCAAACAGGAAATTACGGATATTACCTATTTCGTCAATTGTAGAGACATAAAGATTGTCATATTGTTGATCAAGCTTTTTATTACCAGTATAGCCTTGCAAATTATCCAGACGCTTCTCGGACAGCTGAATAAATAACATCAAATTAGTTGTCAGCCTTTTTAATTCAAGCTGTTCCTTGCCAATAAAATCTCGTCTTCTATTGTTTTTATGTGTCACTATATTCAGCGCCAGATACAAATTACCAATCTCGTTATTGATAGCACGCTTCCTTTCAAGCAAATTATTATTGCCCTCCTGACCAATCTCCTCAAAATCAAGATGAATAGCCTGAATAGCAAGTTTAATGTCAACCAAAGCAGAAAACATAGGACGATATAACTCTGTAAAAGCATTAACTTTGTCAATGCTGTAAATAATCGCGCCTATGGTAAGTATTGGAAAAGACAGGATAATCAGATAAGAGTATTTTAATTTTCGCAACATGTTTGTGATGTTTTGTTTAGTATTTTTTCAATTGATTGCAGCAATTGATCCTCATTAAAAGGTTTGGGCAAATAATAATCAGCGCCAGCTGCCATGCCGCGCCTAATATCTTCATCACTTGCTGATGCAGACATAAAAATTATTTGAGTATTTGCTGTTTCCTTTTGTTGTTTAATTTTTTTGCACAATTCTATTCCATTCATTTTAGGTAAATTAATATCCAACAGAATCAAATCAGGGTGTTTACTTAATACGAAATCATACGCTTCTTCACCTCGATAAACGCAGTGTAGTTTGTATTTTGAATCCAGAATTTCCTGTAATATCTCATGATTCATTTGGTCATCATCGACACCTAAAATGTTGGCTACTGAGCCCATTTCCACCCCAAAATTTGCAACTTGTATAGGAATAAGATTAGAACAAGAAATCAATATCTTCCAGTTAGCTTGCATATTTTTTGATCTATAGAAGACATCAATCACAATACAGACACAAATTACATTTACCCTTATAAATCAAAGCGTTACAACAAAAACTTTCCATATCAACTGATTTCACTTAGTGCATAGCAACAATATCATCAAAAAAACTGAAGATGATCAGAAAAATATTGCTGGTAAGACCTTTTGTCAAACTTGGCTGAAATAAAGGGTTTAGAACACGTTTTTAAAAATATCGCGAGTTGATATAGCCTTAACGTCTACAATTCGCTTTACAATTATTTTTTGCGCTTGATAGTCTTGG